>CAYYQS010000049.1:0-16002 GCA_964472555.1 uncultured Bacteroides sp. | reverse complement strand
GGAAGATACCGTCGCATACATATCCGTAGTAGACGCCCATAGGCTGGCCGGGGATAAGACGCTGGTCACCGCCGATGAATTTCTGACGTGAGTTGAGTGTTACAAGAGTATTCTTGTACTGGGAAAGGTTGATAGATCCGTTCCATGAGAAGTCGCCGTACTGAGGGCTGTGATATGCAAGTGTCACTTCCCAACCTGTATTCTTCATGTCGCCGGTGTTGAGCCAGATAGCTGCGTTCTCACCGGCAACGTCGAGGGCTGGCGGAATGGTGAGCATGTCTTTGGTCTTCTTGATATAGTAGTCGGCGCTTAGGTTGAGTGCTCCGTTGAAGAAAGTGAAGTCGGCACCGATATTGTTCTGGTAGGTTGTCTCCCATTTAAGTTCGGGATTACCTGTGCTTGCAAGTGTGATACCTGCTGTTGTAGATGAGTTTGTACCGCTGAGGTCGTATGCGCCGTTGCCGGTATTGAAGATATAAGTAGAATAGGCAGGATAGAGCGAAGGAATGTTGGCGTTACCGTTCTGACCCCATGAATAGCGGATCTTCAGGTCGTTAAGCACTTTATTCTTGGGGAAGAATGCCTCCTGAGTGGGACGCCATGCGAGTGAGAATGCGGGGAAGATACCTGCGCGGAAGCCTTTAGCGAAGCGCGAGTTTTCGTCGCGGCGGATTGTGAACGATGCTAAATAGCGGTCGTCGTAGTTGTAGTCGGCTTTGCCGAAGAGCGAGAATACCGACCACTGGGTCTTGCCACCGCCATTGTTGCGTGTGCCTGTACCGGCGCCGATCTGCATGAAGTCGGCGTCTTCAAAGGCGTAGCCTTCGCGTGAAGCGGAAAGGTCGCGGAAAGTATAGCCGATAGCTTCTGTACCGATAAGTACTGTAAGATGATTCTTCTCTGCGAAAGTTTTGTTATAGTTGGCGGTATTGGTCCATGTCCATGTGTCGCCCTGACCATAAACGCTCGATACACTGTTTACGTCGCCGGGATTGACGGCACGGCCAAGAGTGTTGTTGAAATACTGGCTATGCTCGATACCGATGTTGGTCTTGAGCGAAAGTCCTTCGATAGGCTTTACTTCAAGGTAAGCATTGCCGAGGATGCGCCATGAAGCGAGGTCGTTGTCCTTCGCATTAGCGATAAGCTGCACGGGGTTGGCAAGGTCGGAGCCGATCAGTTCCATAGGACGGGCCCATTCACCATTGAGACCGCGTACGGGAAGTGCGGGATGCTGGCTCATGGCTGTGAAAGGAATACCTCGGTCACCGGCAACGTCTACACCACGGTTTTTCCAGCGGGCAACGACGAGGTTCTCACCTACGGAGATATATTTATTGAAGTCGTAGCGTGAGTTTATACGTGCAGAATAGCGTTCGTAGAAAGTATCGTTGATGTTACCGTTCTGATTGATATAGTTCATCGAGAACATTACCGAACCTTTCTCTGTGTTGTTTGAGATCGAAGCGGTAAGATTGTTGGTCCATGCTGTGCGGTAAACCTGATCCTGCCAGTCGGTATTGGTTGTGAGGAAGTTGGGATTGCCGTCTACATACTGCTGAAGTACCGGAATTGCACCTGAGCCATAGAGCACGTGGGAGGGAGGAATGTTGGAGTTCTCAGAAGCTCTCCAGTATGCTGTACCCCACTGGTCGGCGTTGAGCATCTTATAGCGCTTTGCAATTGTCTGGGCGCTTGCAGCATAGTTCACATTGATTGTCATGCGGTCGCCCTTACCCTGCTTGGTGGTGATGATCACAACACCATTGGCAGCGCGCGAACCGTAGATAGATGCCGAAGCAGCATCCTTGAGCACCTGCATTGATTCGATATCCGAGGGGTTGATGCAGTTGATATTGTCGGTAGGTACACCGTCTATAATATATAGAGGATCGTTGCTTGAGTTGGCAGTCGACATACCGCGTACGCGGATCGAACCTGTACCACCGGGAGCAGCGTCGGGGATAACATTCACACCGGGAAGCTTACCAGCCATGGAGTTCATGATATTGCCGGAGTTTTCACTCAAAGGCTCCTTCATATTCATCACAGCAACAGATCCGGTGAGGTCGGCTTTACGTACCGTCTGGTAACCGACAACCACCACTTCATCGAGAAGCTCAGAATCTTCTTCGAGCAGAATAGTGAGATGAGTCGGTTCAGCCTTTACTGTCTTGGTCTTGAAACCGACATAAGATATTGTAAGGTTAGACCCTTCGGGCACACTGAGTGTGAAATTTCCGTCGAGGTCGGTAGTGACGCCCACCTTCTCCTGTCCGTCGGAAACTACGCTCACACCGATGAGCGGTTCGTCATCGGTGGCCGAAAGAACTGTCCCGTGCACAGTGATGTTCTGTGCTTGTGCTGCGATTGCTACTATAAAGAGCAATAAGGCACTGAGGATTGCTTTTTTCATGTTATTTAGTTTTGGTTGATAATTCTGCCACAAAATTATCATTACTTAACATGACGATGTTATAACACATGTTGCAAAGAGTATGAAATTTTGATGAATGCACAAATTTTCATACTCTATGCCTATTTTTTAATAGTGCATCCTCCTGAATGACACCTTATAGCATCACAACGCGTGTAAATTCGGGAGCCTTACCCTCCTCTACCGTAACATAAATATTTGATCGGGCATCGTTGCCGTCGTGGGTCTTTGTGGCGACGTCGAATTTATATTCTCGTCCTTCCGGAAGCTTTCTATCTGAAACGGCCACTGGTGTACCAAGGGGAAATTCATAACTGCCGCATGCCTTATCAAAAATTGCGGCAGTCTCTTCATTGATTTCCTCCGGCGCACTGAACTGAGGTAGTGGTTCAACAGATCCGGCTTTGTAGCCGTTCTCTACAAGGAAGCGATGTAATTCTGCAGGAACCTTGGCGAGACGGGTGTCACGTACACCATATCCCATCCGTACATCTGCTTCCGGCTGAGCAGCGGCAACAGCAGCCGTAGATCCTTCGAGACCTCCGCTACCGAAAGTGGTAAACACTACAATTTTCTTTCCCGCAAGAGAATTGTCGGCAAGGAACGTCGCTATAGTCGTAGGGAAAATACCTCCCCATACGGGAAAGCCAAGGAACACGGTAGAATATTTTGACAGGTCTACATCAAGTGGCTGTATCTCTACTTTCGTATGATTCTCAAGTTCCTTAAGCCAGCGCTGAATAGTCGCGTCATAGTCGGTGCCATATGGTTCTACGGCCTCTATACGCGCGATATCGCAACCCAAAGCTTTCTGTAGTTCTTCGGCCACAGCCTTTGTAATCCCGGTCTGCGAATAATAGAGGATGATTGTATCTTTATTCATGGTTTTCTATTTATAATTATCATTGTTGTGCTAAAAATGGGGTGTACACTACAGCATACACCCCAATTTATAGCGGTCGAATGTCTGATTACCAAATAATCACACGCTCTTCAACGGGGCGGAACATCTCGTCGCCTTCGGATATCTCGAATGCTTCGAAGAAAGGCTCGATGTTGCGGAGTGTTGCATTGACGCGCCAGCGTCCAAGCGAGTGAGGATCGTTGATTGTACGCGACAGAATTTCATCTTCACGGATGTTTCCGGCCCAAACATTGGCGTAAGCGAGGTAGAAACGCTGCTCGGGAGTGAAGCCGTCGATAACCGGGGCTTCTTCACCATTGAGTGAGTTGATATATGCCGTGCGAGCCACGCGGAGACCACCCTGGTCGGCAATATTCTCGCCAAGTGTCAGATGACCGTTAGCGTGTGTATCGCCTGCTACGATGATGCTGTCGAACTGAGCTGCGAGCTTCTCTGCGAGCTCATTGAATGCCTCCTCATCGGCGGGAGTCCACCAGTTGGTGAGGTTGCCGTCCTTGTCGTACATACGGCCCTGATCATCGAAACCGTGAGTCATCTCATGTCCGATTACTACGCCGATAGCGCCGTAGTTGCAGGCGTCGTCGAGATTCGGATCGAAGAAAGGAGGCTGGAGGATTCCTGCGGGGAAGCAGATTTCGTTTGTAGTAGGATTATAGTATGCATTTGCAGTCTGAGGCGACATGTACCAGCGTTCACGGTCTACAGGCTTACCATATTCAGAATTATTGAAATCCTGATTGAAGAGAATGGAACGCTGAATATTCTCCCAGTATGATAGTTCGGGATCGATATCGAGCTTGCTGTAGTCGCGCCATTTGTCGGGATATCCGATCTTCACATTAAAAGCATTCAGTTTTTCGAGAGCCTTAGCCTTGGTGGTATCACTCATCCAGGTAAGATTTTCGATATGCTGTCCGAGAGCAATCTGAAGATTTGCCACGAGCGACTCCATGCGCTGCTTCGACGATTCGGGGAAGTACTTGGCTACGTAGAGTTCACCGAGAGCTTCACCAAGAATGCCGTTAGGAACGCTGATAGCACGTTTCCAACGAGGCTGCTGTTCCTGTACACCGGTCATCACCTTGCGGAGCTCGAAGCGAGCGTCGTTGAAGTCATCGCTGAGGTAAGGTGCTGCAGATGAAAGATAAGATGCAGTCATATAGTCGCGGAGAATCTGCTCATCGGCATTTGCGATTGTCTGCGCAACTTCCTCATAGTAGGCGGGATTATCAACGATGATAGTATCTACATCGAGGTTCTGTGACTTGAAGTAGGAGGCAAGATCAAGCGAAGGATATTTCTTCACTAATTCGGCCACTGAGAAGGGATTATACAGTTTCTCGGTCTGGCGCTGCTCGGTGCGGGTGAGATGCTTCTGTGCGAGAGCAGTCTCTAGAGCGAGGGTATTGTCGGCAATTCGGGCAGCCTCCTCGTCGGAGTAACCGGCAAGTCCGGCGATAGTTGTGATGTAGGTTTGATAAGCCTTGCGGATATTCTGAGAGCGTTCGGAGTCATCGGTATAATAGTCACGATCGCCGAGTCCAAGACCGCCCTGACCCCAGTACATGGTATTCATGGAGCTGTTTTTGAGGTCAGCCTCCACGCCGGTTTCGAAGAACACACCGAGACCCGGGAGAGTTGCCATTAGATTGACGATGCCTTCACGCGGGGTCTCGTTGATAGTGACGAGATCGGCTACAGCAGGAGCGATGCCGTCCTTATTGAGGCGTACGCTGTCCATTCCCATATCATATAGATCAGCGATCTTCTGTTCATTAGTACCCTTAGCAGCATCTCGGCTGAGTCCGAGCACGAGTTCGCGTATCTGATCACGGTTTGTCTCACCGAGGACATCAAACGTTCCGTAGCGTGAATATTCAGGCTTGAGAGGATTGGCCTTCATCCAGCCTCCGCAAGCATAGTCATAAAAATCGGTCTTCGGCGACACCGAGGTGTCGAGATTGGCGGTATCGATACCCTTGGGGCCCGACTTGCTGTTGCAGGAAGTGAACGAACCTGCAGCCACAATTGCCGCCAACATGATGATGTTGTTGACTTTTTTCATAGGTCTAACTAATGATTGATATATTATTCTTTATTGAATTTTTCTTTCAGTTCATCCAGATCTATCTGAGCTAGCTCCCACACACTCATTGCGTTCTCCAAAGCCTTGGTAGCTTCGGCATGCTCAGTGAATACTTCTGGAGCTACTTCTCCCGACGCAATCCGCTCTTCAACCTTTTTGAGAGCTTCTTCTCCGGCGGCTACAGCAGCTTCGGCCTCCTCTACCCTCTTGGCGGCTTTGCGGAGCATCTTCTCGCGTTCCTTCTGCTCGGCATACGACAGCTTGGCAGGCCCCAGAACTTTATTTTCCTCCTGAACAGGCGATTTCTTCTCCGACGGAGCAGATGCAACCTTAACAGGATTGGCACGCTCGAGCTCCGACAGCGATGAAAGTCGCTTTTTCTCAAGGAACTCATAGATTCCACCAAGACATTCCTTTACCTCGCCCCCTCCGAATTCATACACCTTGCTCACAAGACCGTCGAGGAACTCGCGGTCGTGACTTACCACAATCACCGTGCCGTCGAAGTCTTTGATAGCTTGCTTGAGAATATCCTTGGTCTTCATGTCGAGATGATTGGTAGGCTCGTCAAGGATCAACAGGTTTACCGGCTCGAGCAGAAGTTTTATCATTGCCAGGCGAGTCTTCTCTCCTCCCGAAAGTACCTTCACTTTCTTGTCCGAGGCCTCACCTGCAAACATAAAAGCGCCGAGGATATCGCGGATTTTGGTTCTGATATCACCTACAGCCACCCTGTCGATTGTATCAAATACTGTGAGTTCTCCGTCGAGGAGCTGAGCCTGATTCTGAGCGAAATAGCCAATCTTAACATTATGGCCAACCCTTAGTGAACCGGTATAAGGAATCTCGCCCATAATACATTTCACGAGCGTCGACTTTCCCTCGCCGTTTTTACCCACGAAAGCCACCTTATCACCCCTTCGGAGAGTAAACGTAGCATGATCAAACACCTGGTGATCACCGTAGGCCTTCCCTAAATCATCTACAATCAGAGGGAAATCTCCCGAACGGGGTGCCGGTGGAAATTTAAGGCTGAGATGAGAAGTATCCACCTCGTCAACCTCTATGCGCTCTATCTTAGCAAGCTGCTTGATGCGGCTCTGCACCTGCACCGATTTAGTTGCCTTATATCTGAAGCGCTCTATAAACTCCTCAGTATCGGCGATCTGTTTCTGCTGATTGCGGTAGGCACGCATCTGCTGCTCAATCCGCTCAGCGCGCAGCTGCACGAATTTGCTGTAATTCACCGCATAGTCGTAGATCTTTCCACACGAAATCTCTATAGTCCGACTCGTGATGTTATCTATAAATGCTCGGTCGTGGCTCACCAGCACCACAGCTTTTGCCTTGGTAATGAGGAAATTCTCCAACCACTGTATCGACTCGATGTCCAGATGGTTAGTAGGCTCGTCGAGGAGCAGCACATCGGGGCGCTGAAGAAGAATCTTGGCAAGTTCAATACGCATACGCCAGCCGCCACTGAATTCCGACGTGGGGCGCGTAAAATCTTTTCTCTCGAAACCAAGACCAGTGAGAGTCCGCTCAATATCTGCCTCGAAATTATCACCTGACACAATGGCAAGGTGCTCTGTGAGCGCCGACACCTTCTCAATAAGCTGGTGATAGCTTTCAGAGTCATAATCGGTGCGATCGGCAAGTTCGGCATTCAGCCTGTCGAGACGCGCATTCATCTCGTCGACAAAGGCGAACACCTTTCTCACTTCTTCTATCACCGTAGTCGAGTCGGCAAGAACCATCTGCTGCGGAAGATATCCGACGGTAACACCCGAAGGAATGGCAACCGTACCACCGCTTGGCTTCTGCAACCCGGCGATGATCTTGAGCATTGTACTCTTTCCCGCACCGTTCTTACCCACAAGGGCAATTTTGTCCTTCGGGTTGATCACATAATTTATATTATCGAAAAGCAGCTTCGAGCTGAATTCTACCGATAGATTATTTATTGAAATCATCAGATGCTGTCGATTAATGATTATGACTCAGAGACGTTCTCCGAACCACGTTAAAATGCTTTCGTGGCAGCATGTGCCGAATATTACTCCTAATGTAAAGAGTACCAGCGCCACAAGGAAAAGCACAAATGCACGCCCGAAGAAAGCGCCTCCCGACAGATTCTCACTTTCCTTGAACCTAAAGAGATCGGCCAACCGGTGCAAAGCACCTATCTTCGTGCCCGGTGTTATGTCCGCCAAATATTCGACTCCCGCCTCAGACACCGTCCGGCGGGCTTTTACCCTATATTTCAGCGGACTTCCGAGAAGCACATTCACCTCAGCGTTGCGCATAGTCGCAATCTCCACCGATGCACTATAGCCGCTCTCCGACTTCTTAACCGCCACATCGTTGCAGTAAGTCACATACTCGCGGTTCCTTGCCGCCTGTTTCACTACAAAATCTAAAGTAGTGAGAGCTTTACTGTAGCACAGCGGTAATTTAAGTGTAAGTTTCGGAGCCTGTCTCTCAACCGGAGCGGGGACAGGAGCAACAGGAGCAGACTCAGCCATCTGGGTTGCCTCTACCGCAGATTGGGGAATCAAACTTAGCGATATATTGATTTTATCGCCAGCCATGGTCACATTTTCTATGGCATAGCGGTCGGTGGAAGTAAGGCGGAAAAGCTTTACAAAATCTGCCTGAGCAGCTCTGCGCTCAAATTTCTGGATATTCTCACCCTCAAAAGTCAGCGAACCCTTGGTGAGAGGAAACTCTTTGCCCTGATTCAGGAAAACAAGCGCTCCGAAAAGATCCTTATCGCTATCTGCGGGCAATTTATTCTCAAACTGAATGGTGAAGGTCTTGATGACAGGTGTTGGCGAGAATTGCACCGTCACCACTCCCGCAGCAGGTTTCATCGAAACATTTACCCCCTTGGGAGCAGCATAGAGAGTCTTATTCCTGACCGCCTCCAGCACTTTCTGCCTGGAGAGAGTAAACTCCACATTCTCGTACACTTGAGGACTATACCCGAAGTTGTCAGAATCGAGCACCAGAGGCATTGTCAGATCCGGTTTCACCGAGAGAGTGCCGTCGGCATACGCTACCTTAACCTGCATCTTTGGCTTAGCATCAAGTTCTGCTTCAGTCAATGAAAACAGAGTTACATCCTGAGCAAACTCGCCGAGAACAATCCTTCCGGCAGGTTCAACCCGTGCACAAAGAGGCAATTGCCTCATATAGAGCTCTGCCTGTGCACTGTCGGCTGCCACAAAGAGCGGTTGAGACTTCCAATTCCCCGTCATCACCACAGCTTTGCCCCAACGAGGCACCATTCTATAGTTCGAGAGGACAGGCAAGAACGGTTTCAGCGAAAAAGCGGGGAGCGAATTCTTCCTGTAGGCATACCCCTTGCTGCCAAGTTCTATATAGTTCTCTGCAGTAACTTTAAGTAACTCGTCCAGAATAACCGAAGCGCCGACTTCAGTACCGCCGGGACCTATCAGTGTGCTCTTTGCCGGAATCCTCAGCCCGACCTTAAACACCGCCTTCGCGCCCTCGGAATTAGTAAAGCGATTGAGAACGAGTTCGTAAGTAATGTAATCAACGCCTAAATACACTGCATAGAAAAATTTTCCGGTGGATTTCTTCGACGACGACTCATCGTACAGAGGGTCACCCTGCCAGTTCGCTTCTAGAACTTTGTCGAATCCGCCGACCGTTGGTCCGGCGAGTTGAAATCCTATTTTTTCCATACAGCTTTTATTCTGTCAGTTAAGATAAAACTACATGTCAGATCACTTCGAGATTACCGGCAAGGCGTTGACGCACAACCTCGTACATCATCACCCCGGCAGCCACACTCACATTGAGCGATCCGATATGGCCGAACATCGGTATGGCTGCACGTGTATCGGCCTCACGGAGAATCTCCGGCGAGATACCAACATCTTCAGCACCCATTACAATGGCAACGGGCGTAGTGTAATCTGCCAAAGTATAGTTTTCCGACGACTTTTCAGTAGCACATACTATCTGATAACCGCTCTCGCGCAGGTAGCGTACAGCCTGAAGGAGGTTATTCTCGCGACATACGGGTATATGCAGAAGTGCTCCGGCGGATGTCTTTACGGCATCGGCACCAACGCTCACACTTCCGCGCGAAGGAATCACTATGGCATTCACACCGCAGCACTCGGCAGTTCGGGCGATAGCGCCAAAATTCCTCACGTCGGTAAGACCGTCAAGCACAAGTACAAAAGGAAGCACACCTTCTTCGAAGAGCGTGGGAACGATCTGGGAAAGTTTATGATAAGCGACGGCAGCTATCTGGGCAACTACGCCCTGATGATTCTTACGCGTAAACTTGTTCAACCTCTCCACAGGTACCCGCTGAACGGGTATCTCATGCTCGCGTGCAAGCTTGCACAGACGAGCGGCAAGGTCTCCGTTCAGATCTTTCTTTATATAAAGCTTATCGATAGTGCGCCCCGACTCTATAGCCTCTATCGCCGAGTGTATACCGAATATATAGTCATTAGCATCCATAATTATTCCTTGTTTAGATTCAGTAGCGGGGAGCATTCCCGAGTAAAGCCCTGGCATTTGCGCGAGCAGCTTCGTCCTCAGGATTACCGCTTATCATTAATGCGAGTTCATCTATTCTCTTGTCTTCATCGAGACGGGTTATACGCGTGGTGGTAGCAGTGTCGTCATCTTCTTTGTAAACCTTGAAGTGAGTCGTGCCAGCCGCGGCTACGCCGGGCAGGTGAGTAATGGTTATCACCTGAATTGTACGGCTTATCGAGGCCATCATCTCGGCCATTCGCGCGGCGATATCTCCCGAGACACCAGTATCAACCTCATCGAAGATAATCGAAGGCAGACGCATGTGCTGAGCCACAATAGTCTTGATAGCCAGCATCAGGCGCGAAATTTCTCCACCGGAGGCCGTATTTCCGACGGGCATCAGCGCCTGATTTTTATTGAACGCGAAGAGGAATTGTATCTGATCGTAGCCGTCCTGACCGAGTTTTCCACGAGTGAGTGATATCTCGCACCTGAGATTAGACATACCCAGAGGAGCGGCTGTGCGGCGAAGTTCGTCGGCAAACTCTGCGGCTGCTGCAGCTCGCTTCTCCGAAATAGCCGATGCGAGCGTAATGGCCAGTTTCTTAGCCTTCTTCGCAGCCGTTTCGAGCACACCGAGCACATTCTCGCTGTCATCGAGTGCCTCTATCTGCGATTTCAGTTTCTCGCGCAAAGCGATAAGATCATCCGAACTATCCACATGGTGCTTGAGCTCAAGAGAATAAAGAAGACTCAGACGATCCTCGACTTCTTGGAGTCGTTCGGGATCGGCCGCAAGGGAGACGTCCACATCAGTAAGAGAGTCGACGATATCCGCCACCTCTATCCGGGCGGATTCAAGACGCTCTGCAAGAGCATGGAAGTCGGTGCTTCCCTGCGTCTGCCCTAAGGTCGCCGACAGTTCCTCAAGGGCGTCGACAGCCTGACGCATTGCTGTAAGTGCATTCCCGGGGTCATTGATCAGAGGGTCTAAAGCATGGCCGAGAGTAGTCTTGATCTCACCTACATTTGCCAGAAGCTCACGTTCGCTTTCCAGAGCGGCGTGCTCTCCTTCAACAAGGTTAAGCTCCTCAAGCTGATTATACTGGAACTTCAGGAATTCCTCGTCGTCGCGGTTACGGCGGATGAGCTCCCGTGTCTCGGTGTACTGGCGGAGTGTCACGCGATAGGCTGCAAAAGCCTTGTGGTAGTCTTCGAGCAGCTCACGCGTCCCGGCAAGATTATCAATTATATTGAGCTGGTATTCAGGGGAAGCCAACAGAAGATTCTGATGCTGCGAGTGGATATCCACCAGTTTCTCAGCAATCTCACGGAGCACCGGGAGAGTTACGGGAGTATCATTCACAAAAGCCCGCGAACGGCCTCCTGGCGCAATTTCCCTACGCAGGATACACTCTTCACTTCCGTCGGCAAGCTGGTAGAATTCAAGAAGTTCGGCTACTCCGGAAGCATCGCTGATGTCGAACCATGCCTCAATCACCGACTTACGCGCAAGATCGCGCACGGCCTTGGTGTCGGCACGGCCACCTAAAAGAAGCGAGAGTGCGCCGAGGATTATCGACTTTCCGGCACCTGTCTCGCCCGTGATGATATTGAAACCCTTGGCGAAGTCTATGTCCAGTTCGCTGATAAGGGCGTAATTGGAGATGTGAAGTGATTTTATCATCGCTGTTCAGCTCCTTTCTTTATTTGTTCGAGCCGTGTCTGCTCGGCAGGATAAATGGGCTCCAAAAGACGATATACTTTCTCGCGTTCTTCCTGAGGTGCCTTGGAGTAGATATTCACCAACTCATCGAGTTTGGCATCCTTGAACATCGATAGGGCAACAGACATCGGAGCCACTTTATACACTTTCTCAATTTCGCCGAGTGACTCAGTCACGGCAGCACGTCCTTTGTCGACCGACACCGCCATATTGTCGAGCCCCTGACGATGATACTTATACAGCATGTCGCGCAGACCTTGTGTGGAAGGATCGGTGTAAGATGAAAGTACGGCTGAACGGTTCTTCGTATCCTCAAAAGCTTTCCAGCCGGTTTCGCCCGACGACTGCGCCTGCTGTACTATAAGAGCGAGACGCTCGAACCAGGGATCGCCACCACGGGGTGAAAACGAATCGAAATCTACAGCCAAAATGAGGTAGGCGTAGAAGTTGAGAATCGCAGTAAGCTGACTTTCAAAGTTATTCACCGAAAATACGAGAGGTTCGTTCTCCCGATAAGTGAATTCCATCTTGGCATCGCGGAAGTTAATCAGCGAAGTCGTATAAGAGCTATTGTAAACGGGCCTCAGCGACTGGATCTGAAGATCGCCCTTGAAAGTATCGTCGGAATACTCAGTAATTGTAAAGAACAAGCGGCACTCGATTTTCTCGTTGGCTGCGAACTGAGCGTTAGTGAACACCGTGGTGTTCATATAATCGTTCATAGCCTGCTGCAGGGTCTCGAACACCTGTTTGTTCGTTCCCTCTATCTGATCAGTATTGAGGGTCACAGTACAGTTCAGCTCCTGCGCGGAAATTGAGAACGCAAGAGCCGGTAGTATCAATAGCAGTATGGCGGAGAGAGTTTGCTTCATAAGTGCTTGATAATACAGTTAATAATATCTTTTGCCACTTCGCGTTTATCTTTGAGTGGAAACTCTTCGGTTTCATTTTGCGAGATTATGGTCACCTTGTTGGTATCCGTGCCGAACCCGGCACCAGCGTCGGCAAGAGAGTTTACCACTATCATGTCGAGATTCTTTCTGGCGAGTTTCTCGCGGGCGTTAGCTTCGGCATGATCAGTTTCCAAAGCAAATCCCACAAGTATCTGCCCCGGCTTTTTCTCCCTGCCCACGGTAGCGGCTATATCAGGATTCTTCACAAGAGCGATAGAATCCACGTCCTCGTGCTCGCGCTTTATCTTATGATCTACAAAGTGAGCCGGTGCGTAGTCGGCAACGGCGGCACACATGACAGCCACGTCGGAAGTACCGAAATATTTCTGTACTTCGGCAAGCATCTCGCGACCGCTCTCAATCCTCACTGTATTTACACCGTCGGGATCCGGAAGACTTGTAGGACCGCTAATCAACGTTACCTCAGCACCCAGCGTGGCCGCTTCGGCAGCAATTGCATAACCCATTTTCCCGGTCGAGAAATTACCGATAAAGCGCACGGGGTCGATACGCTCGTAGGTTGGTCCGGCTGTTACGAGGAAGCGACGCCCTGCAAGGGCTTTATCACTCCCGAAGAAGGCATCGAGTGCAGCTGCGATATTCTCAGGCTCTTCCATTCTTCCGCGCCCCACGAGATGACTTGCGAGCTCGCCAGATGCCGGTTCGATGATGTGCACACCGTCGCTCCGAAGAGTGGCAAGATTGCGCGTGGTAGTGGGGTGAGCCATCATGTCGAAATCCATGGCAGGAGCCACGAATACCGGACAGCGAGCCGAGAGGTATGTCGTAACAAGCATATTGTCGGCAACACCGTTTGCCATTTTGGCAAGCGTCGATGCAGTGGCGGGCGCAATGATCATGGCATCCGCCCAGATTCCGAGCGACACATGCGAGTGCCACTCGCCTGTATTGGCAGTAAAGAATTCACTCACAACGGGTTTTCCGGACAGCGACGAGAGAGTGACCGGAGTGATGAATTCCTTACCGTTGGGAGTGATGACCACCTGAACCTCAGCACCGGCCTTGACGAGCAGGCGGAGCAGAGTCACACTCTTATATGCCGCTATTCCGCCACTGATACCGAGAATTATATGCTTGCCTTTGAGATTGTTCATTTCTTCATTCTGAGCTTGATGCGCGTAAATGCTTTCTTGGTGTTATTGGGGAAATCACCACCCATAATCCAGCTGTAATAACCCGGATCGGTCATAAACACTTCTTCGGCGAGGCGCCCTTTGTGCTTGCCAAAATTTATCACTTCCCTACCCTGCTCGTCGTAGATCAAGCGGCCCATAAGGTCGACATTGCGGTTGTTGGACGCGAACTCCGACAAGGTAGCTACATCGGTGGGCAGATCGTCGTAGCGCTCGAGCTGTGCCAGAAGGACTTCCATGGTGGCAGTAGTATCGGCCAAAGCGCTGTGAGCCTCGGTAAGATCCTTGCCGCAATAGTATTTATACGCCGCCACAAGAGTGCGTGGCTCTTTCTTATGGAAAATCGTCTGGACATCGATAAATCGGGCCCGTGAAAAGTCGAAGTCGATGCCGGCCCGTTCAAATTCCTGATCAAGAAGAGGAATGTCGAAGCGGTTGCTGTTAAAACCCGCAATATCACACCCTGCGATAAGCTGAGCCAGCGAGGAAGCTATCTGTCGGAAAGTAGGCTCGTTGGCTACATCTTCATCGGTGATATGATGCACCGCTGTAGCTTCGGCAGGAATAGGCATCTCGGGATTGATGCGGCGAGTCTTCGACTTTATCTCTCCGTCCGGAAAAAGTTTTACTATCGAAATCTCCACTATGCGGTCGCTATTCACATTAGTTCCGGTAGTTTCGAGATCGAAGAATACTATGGGGCGGTTTAGCTTAAGTTTCATCTGTGGAATTATTAAAATGAACGGAGCCATAAGCGGCCTGTCACTGTACAAGCACTGCTTCTGGCCCCTTTCTCTGAGCGTTGATTAGAAATCGCCTACGGTCATAGGCATGAGCAACATCACAAGATCGGTATTCTCAGGCTGCTCGCCGGGGCAGAACACTCCGGGGCGTCCGGCATCGCCGAGATTCACTATCACCTCCGAGCCTTTGAGTGTGGTAAGGATTTCCATGAGGTAATTGGCGCTGAAGCCGATAGTGAGTTCTCCGCCGGTAAACGAACAGGGCACCTGCTCGCGAGCACTTGTGCACAGACTCGGATCATTGCTCTTGATAAGAATATTGTCGGAGGTGATGCGGAACTTTTCGAGACCGCCGTCGACCTCCACGAAGATACCTACACGGCGCACAGCATTAAGGAGTGAAGCACGGTCTACGGTCAGCACCTTGTTGTTGTCGCGGGGAATCACACGGTTATAGTCGGGATAGTTGCCGTTGAGGAAAGTGCACTGGAATGTAAAGCGGTCGCTTTCTATGACGGCATTGCGCGAATTCATGCTGATATTCAGCGTCTCTTCCTTAGCGAACACATTCTTGATAACGTTTGAAGGCTTCGAAGGAAGAATGCAGTGGCCTGTTACGCCGGGAGCTGTGCGACGGTCGATATAGCGCACCAGCTTGCGGGTGTCGGTAGCAACGAAGGTGATGCTATCGGGAGCGATGTCGATGTTCACACCCTGCATTATCTGGCGATACTCGTCGGTACTAACAGCGAACATCGTATTGTCGAGGCCTGTAAGCATCTGCTCCGTAGCTATGCTGAAACTGATAGTCTCACCACTGCCGTCGGCCTGAAACTGAGGATACTGGTCGCCGGGAAGAGCTCCGAAAGAATAGTGACCTGATGCATACGAAAGCTGCACCTCAAGGGTCTCTTCATCAATGCTCACCTTTACGCCCTGATCGGGAAGTTCCTTCATGAGTTCAACGAATCGTCGGGCAGCAATGCAGAAGTTACCCTCTCCGCTCGCACCGGTCACCTCAAGGCGCGCAGTAAGGGCATTCTCCATATCGGAACCCGTAATAGTGAGTATATTACCCTCAAGTCGGATAAGGAAATTATCCAGAATAGAGAGCGCGTTCTTGGAGTTGATCACCTTGCTTACTGCAGAGGCCGCATTGTAAAGAGCCTTGCTCGAAACGTTGAATTTCATGTTATATGCTGATATTTATATTTATTCTCATCTTTAGCGGAAACGCTCCGCTATCAATCTACAAATTTAGCAACTTTAAGCCGTTCTACCAAATTTCGCAGATTAAAAAATCAGCAAAAATCTCTAATTCATAGCAAAGGCAATAGGGCGCGCCGTAAGCTCGAGAGTTTTAAATTTATCCACAATGTCAAAGTTCTCTTCGCTGCGAGGCGTGAGAGTCAGACTCTCATCGTGTGCGGGGCAGCTGCCGCGTAAGTGTAGAA
>CAYYQS010000048.1:0-16023 GCA_964472555.1 uncultured Bacteroides sp. | reverse complement strand
CAGGGTTACTCTTATAGGTCGTGATAAAATCAATAAGAAAACATCCTATGTTTTTGTAGCAAATCATCAGGGAGCGTACGACATATTCAGTATCTACGGATATCTCGGACATAACTTCCGCTGGATGATGAAGAAAGGTCTCGAAAAGATACCTCTTGTAGGGTATAGCTGCAGAGTTTCGGGACATATCTATGTGGATAACAGTACACCCTCGGCCGTAAGAGAGACTATGGAGACAGCTGAAAAGAGACTCGCAGGAGGTTTGTCGGTAGTCGTTTTCCCCGAAGGAGCGCGAACGCGAGATGGTCACTTACATAAATTCCGCAGGGGTGCCTATTCTTTGGCTATGGAATTTGGACTACCTGTAGTACCCGTGACTATCGATGGTGCATATAAAGTATTACCCATCGGCGGAATATTACCTCGTCCAGGACACATAAAGCTTACTATTCATGATCCTATATATCCGGGAGAAGGCGGGCGGCATGAGCTTGCAGAGCTTATGGAGAAAAGTTATGAGGCCATTGCATCGGCTCTTCCGGAAGTCTGATAAAACTGAAATTCGCCACCCTGCATCATGAAACTTATGGTGCAGGGCTTTTTTTCTTAGGGGATGACTTGGCGGAATGGAAATCATTGCTTAAATTTGCAACACGGCGCTCAATAACGCCTAAATCAAAAACCTAAGACTGATGAAGAAACACAACTTCTATGCCGGCCCCTCGATTCTGAGTGAGTATACCATTCAGAATACCGCCGATGCCATTATCAATTTTGCCGATACAGGCCTTTCGGTACTCGAAGTATCGCACCGCAGTAAGGAATTTCAGGCAGTAATCGATGAAGCGACAGCACTTGTCAAAGAGATACTTGATATTCCTGAAGGCTTCTCTGTGCTGTGGCTCGGCGGAGGTGCGTCTATGCAGTTCTGCATGCTTCCTTACAACTTACTTGCAAAAAAAGCAGCCTATATCGACACCGGTACATGGGCAGCCAATGCTATAAAGGAAGCGCGCCTTTTCGGCGAGGTAGATGTAGTAGCATCATCCAAAGAAGCAGGCTATACATATATTCCGAAGGACTTCACAGTACCGGCTGATGCCGATTACTTCCACTATACATCGAACAACACCATCTACGGTACCGAAATCCGCAAGGATCCTCAAGTGCCGTGCAGACTTGTGGCTGACATGAGTTCTGACATCTTCTCACGCCCCATAGATTTCACACTATATGATGCGATCTATGCTGGAGCCCAGAAGAATCTCGCACCGGCCGGAGTAACTCTCGTGATTGTGCGTGACGATGCCCTTGGCCACGTCGATCGTCCGATTCCTACGATGCTCGACTATCGCACCCATATTAAGAAAGGCTCGATGTTCAATACACCACCCGTTCTTCCTATTTTCTCCGCACTGCAAACCTTACGCTACTATAAGCAGCTTGGCGGTCTGAAAGAACTTGAGCGCCGTGATCTTGAGAAAGCAGCTTTACTTTATAATGCCATAGACAAAAGCAAGATGTTCACTGGCACAGTAACAGATCCGGCCGATCGATCGATAATGAACGTGACTTTCGTAATGACTCCGGAGTATAAGGATCTTGAAGGTGATTTCATCACTTTCTGTGCGGCTCGTGGAATTGTTGGTATCAAGGGACACCGCTCTGTGGGAGGTTTTCGTGCATCCCTGTATAATGCCCTTCCTATTGAGAGCGTGAAGGTTCTTGTAGAAGCAATGCGTGATTTTGAAACAACTCACTGACAAGAGCGATGAAAGTACTCGTAGCAACCGAAAAGCCCTTTTCGCCCAAAGCTGTTGAGGAGATCCGTCGGCGTATCGAAGAAGCAGGTCATAAGTTCGCATTACTGGAAAAATATGCTTCAAAAGAAGAACTTCTCAAAGAAGTGTCTGATGCAGATGCGCTGATCGTAAGAAGTGACATTGTGGATGCGGCAGTAATTGAAGCTGCCCCGAAGTTGAAGATTATTGTTCGTGCAGGTGCAGGGTATGACAATATCGACCTGCAGGCAGCGTCAGATAAAGGTGTCATTGTAGAAAATACTCCAGGGCAGAATGCTAATGCTGTGGCAGAACTTGTTATAGGAATGGCAATCCTCGCAGCTCGTAATAAATTTTCAGGCACAACAGGATTTGAAATCTCCGGCAAGCGCCTCGGCCTTCAGGGATTCGGTCAGGTAAGCCGTCACGTGGCAGCTCTTGCCAAAGGTTTCGGCATGGAGGTGAGTGCAATCGACCCGTACTGTCCCGGTCAAATTATGGAGGAGTGTGGTGTCAATCCGTGTAAGGATATTGAATCGTTGTATTCTTCAAATGACATTGTCTCTATTCATATTCCTGCTACTAAAGAGACCGTAGGGTCTATTGGCAAAGATCTTATCGGTAAACTTCCCAAAGGAGCCATTCTTATAAATACGGCTCGTAAGGAGGTTGTCGTAGACGATGACTTAGTTGAAATCCTCATTGAGAGGCCAGATATAAAATACTTCGCGGATGTCAAGCCCGGGAATGCAGCAGAACTTGAAGAAAAGTTTGCAGAGCGTGTTTTCTTTACCCCGAAGAAAAGCGGAGCACAAACAAAGGAAGCCAATCTCAATGCCGGAGTTGCTGCTGCTAATCAGATAGTAGCATACTTCGCTAATGGTACTGATCGATTCCGTGTGAATTGATAACTGCAATAAACGATTAGTAAACCGGGCAGCGACAGGCAAAGAAAAGTCGTTGTCCGGTTTTCTTTATGGAATTCTACATGAACAGTGCTATTCTGAAAACGATAAATGCAGCCAACCATGCCACGGCAGTATTATAAGTAATACTGAACAATGCGTAGCGCCATGAGTGTGTTTCACGAGCTATTGCAGTAACGGTAGCGATACAAGGACAATATAAAAGGACGAAGACAAGGAAACTGAGTGCAACAGCCGGTGTGAAATCAGGTCGTCCTGTCGCTTTATCAATCGCTTGCAGACGTGCACCGAGTCTCTCGTCAGTAGTTGCTTCATTGTCGGTGTACAAAACGCCGAGCGTTGAAACAATGATCTCCTTAGCCGGTACTCCCGCTATCGCAGCTACTGATGCGCGCCATTCGAATCCAAGTGGTTTTAGAACAGGATTGACGAATTTCCCTAACATTTCAAGATACGAGTCGTGAGACGGATCAATTTTATCGGTAGAGACGTAATCCGCATTAACACTTTCGTGTCTGGGGAAATAATTCAATGCCCAAACAGCTATACTTGCGAAGAGAATGATTCCTCCCATTTTTTTGAGATATTCCCTGCCTTTTCCCCATGTGTGCCTTATAGAAGCTTTAAAAGTGGGCAGGCGGTAAGGAGGAAGTTCCATAACAAACGGAGTCTCGTCTTTATGGAAAAAGAATTTTCTTAGGAGCCGCGCCGTAATAACAGCAACGATTATACCTCCAAAATACAAACCCGCCAAGACAAGCGCAGCGTGCGTCTCGAAGAACGTACCGACAAGGAAGACATATATAGGCAGGCGTGCAGAGCATGACATGAAAGGATTAATAAGAATTGTAATTATGCGGCTCGACTTACTTTCAATCGCTCTCGAAGCCATGATTGCGGGCACGTTGCAGCCGAATCCCATAACCAGAGGAATAAATGATTTTCCATGAAGACCGATCCGGTGCATAACTTTATCCATGATAAAAGCGGCGCGTGCCATATATCCTGAATCTTCCATGAAGGAGATGCAGAAATATAGGATAAGGATATTGGGAAGAAAGACTATGACGCCCCCAACACCACCAATGATTCCGTCGGTAACAAGGTCTTTTAGCGGCCCCTCAGGAAGGTACTTCCTGCAAAAACCACTTAGTGCGCTCACCCCGTTTTCTATCCATTCCATGGGATATTGTCCAATGACAAATGTTGCCCAGAAGATAGCGAACATGATAACAATGAAAATCGGGAATCCGAGCATTTTGTTGGTAGCAAGAGCATCGAGAACGCGGGTCGTACGCCGATCTCTTTTCTTACCGGGAGTGAGAGTCTCGGCAAGTGCCCCAGCCACAAAGCCGTATTTATGTGCGGCTACGATTGATGAAATCTCCTCGTTGCGCATATTCTCGATTTTCGCCCGCCATTTGTCCCGGAGTAAGATCAGACCACTATCGGGAGTTCGCGGAACATGATTGCGCCATGTGTCTTTCGCTTTATCACAACCACAGGATCGTCTGAGAAAACCAAAACGACGTCTTCTAAGAGGATGACCATTTTTCTGGAACTCCGGCTCGGCAGCATTTTCCGCAGCCGGTAATTCTTCCTCAATTTCATGATCCCCTTCGAGAAGTTTGATCGCCATGTATCTCGGAGAGAAATGCTTGCTTGTTGTTGGTGTCGCCTTCAAACAATCGACGATCTCTCGAACAGCGGTTTCGATATCCGCTCCGAGATTTACGTGTATATGCCGAACAAGTTTTTCATTCCCTTCATATACATCTATAACCGTATTAAACAGTTTTTCAATACCTTCGCCTGTCTTAGAAACGACCGGAACCATGGGGACTCCGATCATTCCAGCAAGCTTATGATAATCGAGTTGGTCGCCTCGCTCTCTGAGTTCGTCGAACATGTTGAGGGCAATGACCATGCTCGTATCCATATCGATAAGCTCGGTGGTGAGATAAAGATTTCGCTGGAGGTTGGATGCATCCACCACATTAATGATAACGTCGGGAGTGTTCTGCCGCAGACACTGCCGGACGTAAAGTTCTTCAGGAGAATAGCACGTGAGGGAGTAAGTGCCCGGAAGATCAACGATGTTGAAACGATAACCCTTATATTTGAAGTGACCGTCCTTAGCATCTACAGTGACTCCGGAGTAGTTTCCTACATGTTCTTTACTTCCGGAAGCAATATTAAATAGCGAAGTCTTTCCACAATTGGGATTACCGATGAGTGCGACGTTTATAATATGTCGTTCATGATGATACCGTTGCCTTTCTGCTGTGTCGTCGGGGAGGGTAGTGACAGCAGCGTGTCCTATCACTGGAGCTGCGTCTTGTGAAACCTCAATAACATCAATTAAAGATGCTTCAGAGGCCCGGAGGGAAACTTCATATCCAAGAATGCTATATTTGATAGGGTCGCGCAGAGGTGCGTGTAAAAGAACGGTTACTGTATGGCCTTTGACAAAACCCATTTCAAGCAAACGCTTGCGAAAAGCTCCGTGTCCATGAACCTTTACAACAATTCCTGAGTGCCCTGTGTGAAGTTCTGATAATTTCATTGCTGTGTAATTGTGATGCAAAGTTCGTTATTTCCGATGTTTCGGCCAAATAATTTAAATAAATTTTAAATAACCCGTTTTGGTGATTTTTGATCAAAAAAATTATTTGCTTTTTGTGGGTAATCGGTTGAATGTGTGCTATTTCATGGATTGTCGTTATTATAATATTCTTTGCGTACTTCTAACTTGAGTGAATTAATACCCCAAAGAGGGTATTTGCATATATGCTAAGAAATATCTAAATTTGCAGTCATAATAACATCACAAATCAATTTCTATATGAAAATTTCTACTCGAACCCTAACTTCTCTAACTGCAGTGCTCGGCATGAGCTTATCGCTCATGTCAGCCGAAGCCCCAGCGGCTGAGTGGGCAAATCTCTTCGACGGAACAACAACAGCAGGCGACCAAAGCAGTGCTGTGCTTGGTGTGACCGGTGGCGCTTACTGGCTGAATACCCTCGGCTCTACAAAATCAGCTCCCGACTTATTCTATGCCGGTACCAAGATCTTTACCGGATCGCTCTACGAGGGGACAAGCCAGAACAACAACTTCGCCCTTACTAAAACCGATGCTTCCGGCAAAGCCTTATGGACCATTTATTCCACTTCGGGCGACTATGCTGCCAACGAAGGAGGTCTGGCAGAAACCGCTGACGGATCCATAATCTTTCTTGCACGCGTAAGACATACAGACGGCCAGCTCAATGATCCGTTGAATCTTATAGATGCTTCCGGCAAGACTTATGAATTCGGCGGAACTCCAGAGAAACGCTACTACATAGGCATACTTGGGAAAGCTGATGCCGAAGGTCGCATACAGTGGCTTCGCTATATCACCCCGGATAATACCAAGACAATAGGTGAAGATACCTATGACCTCAGTGATGCATATACTGCAAAGTCGCTCGCTCTCGACGGTGAAGGCAATATCTTCATAGCCGGAGGCTTCTCGGCTCCTCTGTCATTCGCTAAGTCAGCCACTGAGACGACTAAGATTTCTCCCCGTAACGCAGATGAGTGGACCGGGAAAGGATCGGTAGCAGATTCCTATATAGCTAAGCTTGATGCTGACGGGTACTATACAGCATCCGTTCAGACTACAGGCGATGCATTTACGACAGATCAGATCCTTAATCTCATCTCAGCCGAGGGTAAGATATACTTCACCGGTACGGCAACTGCTGATGAAGGACTGAAAGCAAGTTTCGGAGGTAAGGAGCTTACCGCAACAGAATCAGCAACCCCGTTTATCGGATCGCTTGACCCGGAAACGCTTGAGGCTGAGTGGCTCAAAATCCTGACTCCCGGCAAGGTTGACAATAAGTACGGTTACCAGAATCCCGCTCTATCGGCGAATGGTAAAACTCTCTGGTTTACCGCAATGTTCAACGGGACACTCTCTGAAGGCGCCAATACAATCTCAAGTGTACAGGGAACATTGAGAGAAGGTCTGCTCATCAAACTTGAATCAGAAACCGGCGAATGGCTCGGAGCTGCCGATTCGCGCGCTGACTGGGGTGATACCATGCTTGGAGGCTATCTTGCAGCCGCTCAGAATCCCACAGACGATGCTAAAGTTTATGTCTATGGATATCTGATGAATGCTACCAAGGGCGTATTCCTCCGTGGATATAATGCGACAGATCTTACCCCTCTTACAGATGAGGAATGGTATGTTGTAAAAGGTGGTGGTTCTCCCTCCGCTATCGGATTCTGCTATCTTCCTTCGGAAGGTGTAGCCTATATTACGGCCCGTGGCAACAAAGCTTTTGAACCCCTTGGCCTCGAAGCAACCCCGGCACCTACTGGATGGGCAATACTCGCAGCAAAACTTGCACTTCCCGAAGGTCTTACTTCCGGAATCGAAACTCCCGAAGCGTCAAGCAAGTTTACTATCACGGGTGGTAAAGGGTGCATAACCATTACTGCAGCCGAAGCTTGTACCACAGCGATCTACGATCTTGCAGGCCGTACAATAGCTGTCGTTAATCTCTCTGAAGGAGAAACCGCTACGATCAATCTGTCTGCCGGACTTTATATAGCCGGAGCTAACAAGATCGCCGTCCGTTGATCGGTATTTCCATTAACTATCGGGGCCATTCCTCTTCAGTGGGTGGTCCCGATTATTTGTGGAATGGATATACCCAAAACCGGTGATTTTGTCGACCTAAACGCACTTTTTCGGTAAAAATGGCGGTTATTTTGGAGAAAAAGCGTAAATTTGTATCTTAAAATGATAAGTCGACAAGTGAAACGCTATATATTATTATCACTTCTCATACTTCTTGCAAGTTTCCGGCCAGAAGCAGCAGTTGTTTCGGGAACAGTTCTTGATTCCACAGACGGGAGCACACTTCCAGCGTGTGCAATAGCCGTTACTCCCGGAAAAATCAGTACCCAGTCGGATCTTGACGGAGTCTTTGTGCTTACACTCAAAGCCGGTGATTACACCCTAAAAGCTTCATACGTTGGTTTTGAAGATTGCATACTTCCACTTTCGGTAGGATCGCAAGACACCACCCTGACAATCAAACTCAATCCCGTGCACCAGCAACTCGCCGAGGTGACTGTGACTGCGAGAGAATCGACGGGCCTAACATCAGCTTCCCGCATAGATAAATCGGCGATGCTTCACCTTCAGCCGACAAGTTTTTCCGATCTTCTCGAGCTCCTTCCCGGAAATATCAGTCAGAATCCTCAAATGGGTTCTGTCAACTCCATACAGCTTCGTGAAACCGGTAACGTAGGAGCTACGGGTAATGCGACAGATAACGCCGATTACGCCATGAGTTCTCTCGGAACAACCTTTAATGTAGACGGTGTGCCGGTGAATAATGACGCTAACCTGCAGAGTGTCGGCATTGAAGCTGCTACGGGCCGTAACTCCGTGAACCGCGGTGTTGACATGCGCACGCTTTCAACTGATAATATTGAAAGCGTAGAGATAGTTAGAGGTATTCCTTCAGCTGAGTATGGAAACTTGACCTCCGGACTGGTAAATATTCGTCGTACGAGGCGTGCGACACCCTGGACTGCCCGTTTCAAAGCAGACGGTTACAGTAAACTGCTTTATGCGGGTAAAGGTATCGCTTTAGGTCCCGGCAAACGAAATACACTCAATGCCGATATCGGCTGGCTTGACAGCAAGACAGATCCACGAAACAAACTTGAAAACTTCAAAAGGATCAGTGGCTCGCTCCGTGCGGCCTTGACATGGAGCCGCGCTCACGTCCTGACAGACTGGAATCTTTCACTGGATTATACAGGGACCGCCGATCATTCGAAGACGGATCCGGACTTGTCTTTGACAAAACTTGATGAATACAAGGCAAACAATCACCGGTTCAGTTTTGGTACTGACGCCTCCTTTTCTTTCCCTGCCCTCAAGTGGCTTAACAGGATAGATTTAAAGGCGTCGGCAAGTTATGAACTTGACAGGCTTCGCCGTCTCCGTCAGGTTGCTCCTTCAAGGGCAACCGTGGCACCAGTAACTGACAGTGAAGGAGTTCATGACGGAGTGTTTATCCTCGAGGAATATATAGCAGACTATCTGAGTGAAGGAAAGCCTCTGACCCTCTTTGCCAAATTGGGATTAAGCGGAACTCTTCCGATCTGGACCGGAGCTAACCAGAGCTGGAAATCCGGAGCGGAATGGAACATGAGTAAAAATTACGGACGTGGACAGGTATATGATCCCTTCAAACCACTCACAGCGTCGTGGACTTCAAGGCCCAGGGATTTCCGGTCGATTCCAGCACTCAATGTAGTGTCGGCCTACGCAGAAGATGCCTTCACGATTCCTTCGCCAGCGGGCACGTATGAACTTCAGGCAGGAGTCCATGCCGTGACTATCGCGGGACTTGATAAACGCTATTCGATATCGGGCAAACCCTATCTCGATCCACGACTGAATGCTGTCTGGAGGTTCCCGGCCATTAAAATAGGGAAAAGGAATCTTGAGTTGCAACTTGCCGGAGGTTATGGTCTTAACACCAGGATGCCGACAGTAGATTATCTATTTCCGCAGGAAGCCTATCTTGACATACTTCAGTTGAATTATTATGACACCACAGATCCTAAGGGCAACAGTAAAGTCAACATCAGGACCTATATTAACGATGCCACCAACTACGACCTCAAGCCTGCGCGCAACAAGAAGTGGGAAGTGAGGGCCGGAGCATCAATCGGAACAAATCGACTTTCAGTGACATACTTCGAGGAGCATCTTAATTCAGGTTTCAGATACTCCAACGTTTATGCAGCGTACGGATACACGCAATATGATCCTTCCGGAATCAAACCCGGAGAACTTCAAGGACCTCCTTCGCTTTCCGATTTACCTTCGAGCGAGCAGAAAGTGCTTCGTGGCTATCGCAGAGCCGAGAATGGCTCTACCATAGATAAACGGGGTGTAGAGTTTCAGCTCAATACCGCCCGGTGGCGTCCACTGGCCACATCACTTATCGTTTCAGGCGCGTGGTTCCGCTCGCGTTACTCGAATTCCATGCGACTGTTTGATCCGGTCAATGACGTAGTGAACGGAACGGCAGTGAGTGACAAGTTTGTAGGCCTGTATAATACAAACGACGGCCGTGTCAGCGAGCAGTTCAACACCAACTTCATGTTTGACACCCAGATTCCCAAACTCGGACTCGTATTCACCACTACCTTCCAGTGCATGTGGTTTGTTAAGACACGCCGCTTGGCCGAGAACGGTACGCCAGACGCCTACATTTCTGCCGAAGACGGCCTCCTGCATGAATTTGATAACGGGAACGCCGATCCTATGCTGAAATATCTCATACAGTACTACAATCCAGATCTCTATAAAAACTACACCATACCGACCGCTATGTATGTGAACCTCAAAGCCACCAAGACCATTGGAAAGTGGATGCGAGTGGCACTGTTTGTGAACCGTATCATAGACTATCTGCCGGATTTCAAGTCCAACGGACTTACTGTTCGGCGATCTTCCGACGCATATTTCGGTATGGAACTTAATTTTACTCTCTAACCTCACAATGAAGAAATTATTACCAATCGTATCGATAGTATTGCTTGCATCGTGCACCGACAATGCCGATTCACCGACACTAACCTCTGCCGGGATAGAGATATCTCTTCCGGAAGGTATAGAAGCTACAGATCTACGGGAGGCTTGTGCGTCTTTCTACAATATCAGTTCCGGAGAGAAAACCGATATCTCCATGATCAATCCCGTGAATGTCTCAGCATCCGTCACTCCCGGATTCTATAACCTTACTTACAGCGCTACGGTAACACTCGACAATGGAGTAGATGCGCAAGTGAGAGGACAACTGATGGGAGTAACCGTTTCTCCTGAAGGAACAAATCTGTGTGTACCTACTTTTGCAAGCATAGCTACCGACGATCTGATCATTTCAGAACTCTTTTTTACCGGGACACTTCAGACTTCCGGAAACCAGTACAACGGAGACCAGTATATCAAACTCTACAATAATACCGATCATGTGATTTATGCTGACGGTCTTACAATCTTTGAGTCGCTCTTCCTGACCACACAGAAATTCAACTACACACCTGATATTATGGCGACCGATGTTACTGTCGATGCGCTCTATACAATACCGGGAAGCGGAAAAGACTATCCTGTGGCACCTGGGGAAGAATTACTCATAGCCGATATAGCGATCGATCACAGGGCGATTAACTCCAACTCATTTGATCTCAGTCATGCCGACTTCGAATGGTATGATCAGAGTTCTACGCCAGCTTTTACCGATATCGATAACCCGGATGTGCCGAATCTTGATAAATGGTATTCATACACACTCTCCGTTTGGCAACTCCATAACCGCGGACTTAAAGCCTACGGTATAGCCAGGATCGGAGTAGACAAAGAAGAATATCTGGAGAATTACAGATACATTACCGAGTATGACCAGACCACTGTTGCCGGAACCTTCCCGATGTCAAAGACAGCGTATCGACTTCCCAACGAATGGGTTGTAGATATAGTGAATTGTTCGGTAGGAGCATCTTATATCTGGAATGTCTGTGATCCTTCGCTTGATATGGGCTGGACATATTGCAGTGAAGTTGATGAAGACAAGAAGAGATATTTCAGGGCAGTTCGCCGTAAAGCCTACGACATATCTGCCGAAGGAATAGCCATGCTGTACGACACCAACAATTCCACTCATGATTTCAACGCTTATACGATTCCTTCAGAAATAGAACGTCAGCACAGCGTGTGTGATGCAGACGGAAGCGTAGCCCAATTCGAGACCTATGATGGTGTGATGAAAAAATGACAACATTAAAAAAAATATTGCTATTGACCCTTGTGTGTCCTTCCGGAGCATATGCTCAGATTGCCGACGCATATATCAGTAACGACACCCTGGCAACTGATGCCGCGACGCTAACATTAGCAAACCCGGCACTTAAACCGTGGGGGTGGGAGAAGTCGCTCTCATCCATTTCCGTAGGCTTTACCGGCGAGAGATATAACTCAGCTCCGGTAAGTTATGATGGAAAAGGATATGGCACAGCATATTTCGATGCTGAATCATACCTGAAGACCTCCAACTCCGCGATCACCGGTCATGCCTCTTACAGCAATGGGACACGATTCGGCATCAGTGGCTGTGAAGTGAGCGATCCGGAGCTCCTTTATCCTTATTTTACAGCTGATACCGTAGGTGGCAATATGAGGAGCGAATGCTATAACTTCGGAGGCTCTTACTCGTCGTCTTTTTCCGGTGGAAAGTGGATTTACGGAGCCGAACTTCACTACATAGCCCTGCTTGAGTACCGCCAGAGAGATCCTCGCCCCAAGAATACAGTAGGACAGCTCGACTTCGGAGCCTCTATTGGCCTTAAGACAGGTAATTACTACCTACTTGCAGGAGGAAAAGCCTACAAATATTCACAGAGCAATTCCATATCCTTTGTGAGCGAACTCGGTACCGTCAAGATTTTTCACCTCACAGGCCCCGGCTTTCAATATAACCGCTTTGCTGGCTCAAACAGAGACGTGAATTTCTCCGGTTGGAGCAGGGGAGTATCACTGACATTGTGGCCTGCGTCTGAGGGAGCATTCGCCAGCGCATCTTATGATTGTGTGACATTGCGTAAAATCCTCAAGAATCTCAACAACCTTCCGATAAACAGATTGACCGACAACGTGGTGAAAGCTGAAATCGGTTGGAAAACCCATACAAACACATTCTCGGCAAACCTTACCTACGACCACCGCAACGGAGTTGAGAATATTTTCGGTGATCCCGCAGGCAACGTATATCCCGAATTATTCTCGCTGAGCACTTTCAGCAGACATTATCTTTCAGGCGGAGTGAAGTATTTCCAGACCTTATCAGTTGGAAAAGGTAAACTCAGCATACTTGCCGACATCACATATCAGAGCCTTAAAGAAGAATATAAAGGAAGCAATACCCCTTTCACGGCCAAGACCGAATCTCTTGTTCCTTCTATTGACCTCCGTTGGGCGAGACAGATTGGCAAGAAGGTGCTGATAGGACTTACAGCAGATGTCTTTGACAGAATTCCCCTTTCGCATACAATATCGGAAAGAACCACTACAGACTATTTCAAACAACTTGCAGATGAAGACTATAGAGTAAGAGCCTCGCATAGCTTCAATGCAGGAATTGCGGGGGATTTGCTCTATCTTATCTCCGTGAAATACGCTGTAGGAGTGAGACTTGGCTATACCTATAAAGATCTGCGGGCGTCTATCAACGGGAACGCATACAACGCAGCCCTGACATTCAAATTCTAAACCTTCAAAATATATGAAGAATTACGGCAGATACTTATTGCTTTTCGTTGCCGCGGCATTGGCGCGGAACGTGCAGGCCGCCACGATTGACCCGACCGTAAGGACGGGGAAACTCGAAAATGGTCTGACTTATTACATTCAACACAACGAGAAACCCGGCGGAACCGCCGACTTTTATCTGGCACAGAAAGTCGGTTCGGTGAACGAAGATGAAGATCAGCGCGGTCTTGCGCACTTCCTTGAGCACATGTGTTTCAACGGAACAGAACATTATCCGGGCAACTCCCTGATAACCTATCTTGAAAGCATAGGAGTAAAATTTGGCGCACACCTGAATGCGTATACGTCTACAGACGAGACTGTGTACAACATCTGCAAAGTGCCCACCGCCCGTGAAACCGCACTTGATTCCTGTCTGCTGATACTTCGGGACTGGTGCTGTGCAATATCACTCAATGCCGACGATATCAACGACGAAAGAGGAGTGATAGTGAACGAATGGCGCCAGCGAAATTCCGCCTCCAACCGAATGCTTGAGAAAGCTTATCCTCAGCTCTATCCCGGCAATCCTTACGGAGAGAGACTTCCGATAGGACTAATGAGTGTAGTTGAGAACTTCCCGCCGGAGACACTGCGAAAATTCTACAACAAATGGTATATCCCTGCAAATCAGGCAGTGATAGTTGTAGGAGACTTCGATGTAGACCGCATGGAGAAGACTATCCAGGGAATGTTTGGCGAGATGCCTCCATCGCGCGACAAAACCTCCAGTTTAGCAGAATTGCCTGAAGTAGCTGTCAACGATGAACTTATCTGCGTGGTAGAAAGTGATCCGGAGCAGGGCGCCGAAATGATGCAACTATATTTCCGTCTTCCCGATATACCCTTCAGCCTCGAAGAAGAAGCTTATCGTAAGGCCGTGTCGGATATGGCATCCGATATACTTGCCACACGATTTGAAGCCCTTGAAGCCTCGGCAGATTGTCCGCATACCTCGCTTGGTGTAGGGGAAGTAAAATACCTGATGAGCAGGGGAGAGCAGGCCTTGACATTCCGTGGCACACTTAAGCCGGGGAAGTCGAAAGAAGCCCTTGCCGCCTGGTACGGAGAACTGCTGAGAGCCGTTCAGCACGGCTTCACTGACGAAGAAATTGCCAAGGCCCGAACATCGTTTGAAACATCACTGAACGAAAAAGCCAAACATCAGGAAAGCCCTACCAATACGTATCTCGCCAAACTCTGTGTGAGGAACTTCCTTGACGGAGGAGAGAAAATCGACTTTAACACCTATCTGGATCTCCAGCGTAAAGCAGCCGCCGGAATTACCTCTGAAGATCTGACCAACTATCTTCGTCTTGCCACCGACAAAGCACCCCGGGGTGCCGTGGTATTGCTTTACCGTCCGGCATCAGACTCTGATGAAGCACTCGAGGCCGCTCTGACAAAAACATTCAATGCAGTTTCCAAAGAGACATTTGAGCCTTACCAGCCTCTGACATACGCAAGCACACTGATGACAGAACTACCCGTGAAAGGCCAAATCGTATCGGTAGAAGAGAACGGACTCTACGGAGCACGCAGATACAAACTCTCCAACGGAATCACCGTAATTGCCAAGCACACCGACTATAAACCCGATCAGGTGTATATACGCGGCTATAGTCCCGGCGGCCTTGCAACCAACTACAACAGTGACGTCGTGCCGACCATGCGTGTTATCAACGAAATCATGGCAGAAATGAAATACGGCGGTCATACAGCCTCCGATATCCGTCATATCCTCAGCGGTGCCTCCGTCAAGGCCTCAGTAAGCGTAGGAAACACAGAAGAAAGTCTTGAAGCCGCCACTACACGCAAAGACATGGAAGACGCATTCCAGTTGCTCTATCTGAGAGCAACTGCTGCAGAACCCGATAGTGTGGCATTCGGCAACTTCATAGCCTCGCAACACAACTCGGCAACGACGCGTAATGTAAATCCTGTGCAAGCCATGGGAGACTCCATTCACTACACGATCTATAACCGCCACCCCCTTGCAGGGCGACAGAAACTCGCTGATGTTGATAAGATAGACCTGCACAAGGCACTTGAAATCTATTCTGACAGATTTGCCGATATGGGAGACTTCACCTTTATGGTAGTGGGTGATTTCAACACTGATTCTCTCGAGCTCTGCCTTGAGCGATATGTTGCCTCACTTCCCGCAGGCGGAAGGATTGATAAGCCCGAGGATATCGGTTATACCTATACCCCCTATGACTATCAGATCCACTTCAACCGCAAAATGGAGAATCCGCAGGCGATAGTGTACAGCTTCTACAGCGGACCTTCGACCTATACACTTGACGATCTGCTGAACGCTACCGCTTTCGGACAGATGCTGAGAACGCGACTTCTGGCAGACCTGAGAGAGAGTAGGGGCTGGACCTATTCGATACGTGCCCACTGCGCTATCAATCCCGGGATGACACCCGACGGCGGACCTCAGATGATGATGCCCACATATATCAAAGTAACACCCGGAAAAGAGATGGAAGTGCTTGATATTGTGCAGAAGACCATTGCCTCGCTTGCAGAAGACGGTGCAATAAGTGAAGAAGAAGTGTCGGGAATCAGAGAATTCCTTGTGAAGAATCACAGCGAAGCCGTGCAGGACAACGCCTATTGGCTTAAAGTGATTAAAGTGGCAGAACGTGACGGACTTGATATGGAGACCGAATACGATGCTGCAGTAGGAAAACTAACACCCGCTTCTATTGCTGAATTTGCACGTCGAGTGATTTTACCAGCGAACAAAGCCTCTATAGTGATGAGTGCTGAGTAAAAAACAGAATGTCAAAGTACTCTTCGCTGCGGGGCGTGAGAGCTAAGCTCTCATCGTGTGCGGGGCAGCTGCCGCGAAAGTGTAGAAGATGAGTTGCTCCCTCCCGGGAGGTGACTTCTTCTCTTTCTGCGGCGG
>CAYYQS010000047.1:0-16135 GCA_964472555.1 uncultured Bacteroides sp. | reverse complement strand
GGATTGAGCAACGGTAGATGCCCGTGGTATGTACACTATGCATCGGTGAGCCTCGTGAGAGGGTTGCCGCATTGCAGCCGTATACATATTGGCGTGGGCTTCTGCGTGTTGCCGTCCAACTTAGATAGGGCAATGCGAGAAGCCTCAGACTGTAGGACGGCAACCGATACAGATTCCTACGCTTTTACTTTATAAACCAGCCACTTAACGCCAACGAGAGGAAGACCAAGGCACTGCAAACTATTATGAAATTGAAGTTATTAAGGCAGCGGGCTTTGGGATTGCTGATGTTCTTGAGCTGCACTCAGAGCGTCCTGGCAAACCTGACCGAGGATTTTGGGTACTTATTCCTCGGAACGAGCTTCTATTCCTATGAAACTGCTGAGTACTCCTATGAAGGGTGGATACTCCAAGGGGATGGCAGTGTGATTACACCGGAATTAGACTTGACGGACTGCACCAACCCGTACATTGTCTACTGGACTCAAACGAATCATCCAATTTGGATAAGTAGTGACGGAGTTACATTCACGAAAATTGCGGATGGAGATAACAGTTATGTTTCGTATAAATCTATTCCTCGGGATACTCGGTATATAAAAATGCAGGACGCACCAAAGCGTTGCAGCGTCATCGTGTCAGATTTGGCCAACGGACCTATAATGAGCGAGGAATTGACCCCTACCATTCTGAATGGCACACAAAATGCCAACGGGACATATTACTGTGAAGATTACGAAGCTATCTTTTCAATTAATGTTCCCAAACCGTCTATTGATAAAACCATAAGATTCATTCAGTTTAGCAGCGGCTCCAGCCATCCATATATTCTAAGCATAAAATGCGAATCGGGGAAAGTATTGACTCAAGAATTGGAATTCAATTTTGATCAAGGCCGTCGCATTTTATTGCCGAAAGATGTCGAGAGTGTAGAAGTTTGTGCGGATGTCTATAATAAAGTATTTAACTTTAAGGCAAATATTATAGACTTCGCCATAAATACATCTAACGTCTGGCGCACTCCTTCAGAAGATCTCAAAAGTTATTATGATATTGATGGCGATGGATTATTGGATAACAGAAATATTCATCCTGTGAATCTGTATGATGGAACTTGGCAATTCTTATATTCAGAGAATAATTGGCCAACTGAAGTCTTAGGCTTAAACAGCGGTGGAAATTTATATGGTTTAAACGGTAGGGAATTTTTAAAAATCGACAAAGCGGGTAATCACACACCAATCTGCGAATTACCGGAAAATAAAGGTTACGGATATACCCTCACCGGGTTTGATTACAATTTCGATGGACAATCGGAGTTTTACGCCCATACTCATTATACCCTGGAAACTCCGCTGCTGACCCTCAAACCCGACGGAACGGCATTTACAACCGCACTAAGCACGATGACCCCAAATGAATACAATGGCGTGAGAGGAGAACTACAATTATCCACCGGTGGAAACGGTGTCCCAGGAATGGGAGACATGTTCGGCAGGGATGACACCGGAGTATCTTTCCGGCCAAGCACTACTGTCGATATAAATTCCGATGGACTCCCTGATTTATTGGATGAGACGAATGGCATCTATCTACTTAATCTGGGCGACGGCTCGTTTATAAATTCTTCTTTTGGAAACCGCGTGCTCGTCCGCGATCTGGACGGAGATGGTATTAACGACATTCTCATTTGGGAGTACGCTGAGGGCAATCTTAAACTCTTTAATGGGGCAGATACAACAAAGGATCCCATCGTCCTTTTCAACAATCTATACATTGGCTATGTTTATTGTTGTGACGTTGATAATGACGGCGATATTGATGTTGTAGCTTTAATCAATGCCGATTCCAGGGCTAAAGAATCGTATGTTTTGATTAGTGAGAATCTTGGCCAAAACAAGTTTCGACGAAGAGAAAACTTTATTGAGGAGAAGTTGAACTGGTGTGATTATCCGCCATTCGACCTTGATGCAGATGGAAAATACGAACTTATTGGTGAAGCCGCTTATCCCAACCCTCCCTATATGGTGAAGATAATTTCACCCACAGAAGTATCCGTTGAGAAAATTTCGGAAAGTAGAGAATCTCCATTCCCTATCAAAGCCTCTTCCGACGGCTCCTGGATGATATATCAGAGATATGGGAAAACAGCAGTCAAGGCCTTTGCCGCCGGTAATCGCCCTGCAAAACCGGGAATACCGAATCTGCACTTCGATGCCAACACCCGTCGCCTGACAGTGTCGTGGGAACCAGGCTCTGACAGCGAGACGCCTTCTTCAGACCTTACATACGAGCTCCGTGTGGGCACCACTCCCGGCGGCAACGAAATAGTAGCGGCCCAAGCACTCGACAACGGTACACGTCGAGCTCTGAGGAAGGGAGCCAACGGTTATTCGACTTTTGCGCTCTTCAATGTTGATAATTGGCCCGAAGGCAAAATTTATATCTCAGTGCAGACAGTCGATGCTGATTACACAGGATCACAATTCAGTGAACCGGCAGTATTTGAGAAGACCTCTCCGGCTTGCGATTTTATATTCCCATCGGGCAATGAATTTACCAACTGGGAACCGTTCAACGTCGAGCCGGCGTTCAATTCCAAGCAAGGCGCAAGCTATCAATGGAATTTCGCCGATGCCGAAATACTCGATATCAACCCCGACACCAACAAGGCTACCATTCGCTACACCACACCGGCTGCAAAACAAATATCTTTGAAATGCACATCGCATGGCGGAATAGAGACATCTGTTACAAAAACAATCAATGTTTCTCCATTTGCTATAAAGTATAGTAGCCAAACGTCTTCCGGGGCTCTTGATATCGACGGCGACGGTGTAGCAGAACTATTCGATTATGATAAGTTCTATAAAGAAACAGCCGACGGTACTTTCGAGTCTTATAAAAAAAGTTTTAACACCTCAACCGGCATATCTTCATTTAACGTCGCCGACATCAATGGCGACGGCATAGCTGATGTATTTGACCGTAATAACCGACTCATCAACTATGGTGATGGCGATATGGAACGTGAAAGCACAGAAAGTCTTGGCACTTATGGCACCTGGACTTTGTATGATTTCAACAACGACGGGAAAATAGACCAATACCAGAAGCTCAATAGCGGAGACTATCTTATTGCCCTTGATGCTCAATGGAATCTCACTCCAAGGCCTGCCACTTATGCTTGGTATGGAACGAGTAGAATCTTCTTTTACGACTTCAATAGAGACGGGCTTATAGATCTCGCTTACATTGCAGGAGAATCCGATCCAGACGACTTTCTGTTTGACAAGAGACTTCCTCTGCATATCCTTGAAAATATCGACGGCTATTCCTTCAAACCCGGGCAAATGATAGCAGACATCACTAAAGAGCCTGCGATGATTGACGACCTCGACGGCGACGGCTTGCCAGAGTATGTGTTCTGCGATGCTTCTTATAATTTCGGTGTAACATCGTATGTTGAGTTCATTGTCATAAAATGGGGCACCGGCTTCACTACAAAAATTCAGTGTCCCGACGAAAATCCGTTCCGTGGTATAAACTGCGCATTCGACTACAATAACGACGGCATGAAAGACCTTGCTGTAAGTCTTCAAGATAGTAACAAAAAGGGTGGAATTGCCTTAATTGATCCTTCTACCCATGCCGGAAACATCATCACATTCAACGAAGATGCATATTTGCCACACGCACGTCTAAGGGACGGTAAACAGAAATTCAGTTTTGGGACGATTTCCGTCCTCCCCAATGAGTGTCCAACACCACCCTCTTCAATTCGTGCAACACAGAATGAAAGCGGAGTGGTAATCGAATGGGAAGCCGGTTCCGACAAAGAGACGCCTGTTAAAGGATTGCGATATAACATTTCAGTTAAGCGCAAAGGCATCGACGGAGAGGGGGCATATATTATTTCTCCATTGAATGGAGGTGACGCTTCGATACCTCTTCCTCAACCAATTTATCTACCGGCGACAACAAAATTCACCATTCCTTCGTTGTCAATACCTGCCGGGGAGTATGAAGTATCGATTCAAACCGTTGATTGGCAAAACGATGTGAGCCAATTCAGCGAAGTATATAATCTCGTGGTTCGCCCTCATGCTATTGTAAAGGCGCCCACTTCAGGTATCGTAAATCAACCAATAGAAATATCTCTCCTGAGTGCTTCTCCGATTGACAATGTATCTATGAGCGGCAATCCTTCTATAACTCACACTAAAAACAATGTTTGGATTGCCTCCTGGGAGTCAGAAGGTCTGAAAGAGATTATGGTTAACAACGAACGGGTAGGTGAAATCTACATATATCCGCCAGTCGATGCTTCTTTCAAAATCGCCGCTGATGTTTTTGCTGGAGCTCATGTCAATATCACAGATATACATTCTCAGAGCGGAACTTGGGAATATAGCCTCAATGGTGCCGAGTTTAAGCCCATGTATAACAATGACGAAGCTGTGATTGTGAAGGAGGCTGACACTAATCTTGGAATTCGCTTCCTCAAAGCAGGTTCTTTCCAAGTACGCCACACTATCACTGAGTCTTACGGCGAAGCCTCTCAAACCCAAAACGTATCGGTCGTAGACTTTCCCATAGAAATAGTTGCTTCCGTCACAGACGATTACTCGCATTTCAAAGTGAAGTGGAATGTCGCAGCCGCTCCTGCGGATGCTCAGATGGTTCACATTTATAAAGAAACCTCAGTATACAACCAATACTTATTGATAGGCAAAGAAGATGTTATCTCCGGAGAATTTGTTGACATGGACTCGAATCCTGCAATAAAGACAGACCGCTACAAAATCTTGTTCGAGATGCCGTATGGTGAAACGGCCCTCTCTGAAGCACATCAACCTTTGCATGTTCAGATTAACCAGGGTGTTGGTTCGGCCATAAACTTGAGCTGGAGTCACTATGAAGGTTTGGACGTAACTTCATACAATGTCCTAAAGGGAAAGAATCCACACGCTATGACCACCTATGAAACCCTCAGCGGTCGCATGAATTCATTCACCGACATTGCCGAAGATGCGGCAGAATGTTGCTACTCAATCGAAGCGGTGGCATATAATCCCACCGTCAACCGATCCAATTCGCGAGAGACGGAAGTTTCGTCACGTTCGAATTTAGTGTGGGGCCACGAAGCTTTTCCTTCCATCCTCGTCTCTTCGGTAGTCTTGTCACCTATTTCGGGAACGACTCAGTTTGACGGTAGAAACCAAATATCCCTTCAGGCTCGAACTATACCTTCAAATGCTACAATCCAAAGATTTAATTGGGAAGTAATAGACGGGGCGGAGAATATGGAGGTTGACATCTATGGCAACGTTACAGCTAAGGAATTCGGAAAAGCCACTGTCAGAGCCACAGCTATCGACGGCTCCGGAGCGTATGGCCAAATCGAACTGACCAACAATGAAATTCTCCTTACTAATATGGAATTCACTTCTTGGCCCGACAATCATACCATTTGCCTGGGAGACACATTCCAATATGAAATAAAGACAGAGCCTGCAAACGCCACAGAAAAGCCCGTTTGGGCAAGCTCTGTGCCATCAGTTGCTACAATATCTCAGGATGGTATGGTCGAATCGGTAGGTTACGGAGAGACAATGATTTCTGTTTCAGGTAGAGGCGAAAATATGTTTATCAACCTCTATTTGACAGTTGCGCCTCCAGAAGGTTTTGTTAGAGTAGAATCTTTTTGGGTTGAGCCCTATTATATTGGAGGTGTGGTTGGTGACGAGGTTCAACTTATTGCTCAAATCAGACCTGAAAATGCTACTCTTCAAAGGGTATTGTGGAGTGTAGAACCTGGCAGTGAGAAGGTTATTACAGTCGATGAGAATGGTAAAGTGACAATCATCGGCGAAGGCGATGCTCGTGTTCGTGCCACACTTGAAAGTAATCCTATCATGACCTTGGTTGTCGAAATACATGCCGTCAGCGGCATCGAAAGTGTTTGTGTCGATCCGGAAGGAAGATGGGATGTGTGCACACTCGATGGAATTTTACTTTTCAAAGATGCAACAAAAGAAGAGATTCGCAAATTGAGCCCGGGGATATATATTATCGGCGGCCGGAAGGTTTTCATCTCCGATAAGTAACCCTGATCACACTAATAGTTGTATCCCCACATATTCCCTAAGCCTTAAAGGTTTACGAAATATGTGGGGATAGTTTTCTCGGTGGCTTTAGCCACCCTCTTCTCCCACATTGAAGGCTCTTGGTGTTGTTTTGGCCTATATTATTTATAACGGGCAGGGAAACCGAAAACGGTGATTCGTAGTATGTCTTTACCCTCTTTGAGATAGGTGAATTTAGGTTCAACGAGTTTTGCTGCATTATTCATCATGGCTGCTTCTTGAAGCACCATCTCCTTGGCCTGATTGAGATTGAGACCGTCGAGCTTGATTCGCCCTTCTTTGGTAGAGATGTCGATGGTATAGGTAACACCCACAGGGTCGACAGTTAAATCGTAGTAGTTGATACTTCGCGATTTGAGGTCCACCTCATGAGAGGTATTACCCCAACCTCCGCTCTTAGTGGAAGCGCAAGAGGTCATTAAAGCAGCGAGCGCTACAATAAGATATAGTGTTTTTTTCATAAGTAGGTGAATTTAAGTTTAGAAGGTGAGACGCATGCCGAGGCCAAGCGTCTGAGTGTGAGTAAAATTGCAGCGCATAGCGTCTACGCCAAGACTGAGGCTCGAATTGCCGGTAAGGGCAAATTCGTGCTGAAGCACAGGTGTGCAGCTCATGTAGTCGAGTCGCCGTAACTTTTCTAAGTATCTTTTACTTGCTATCAGGCAACATGTCGTTGTAGCAATTCCTCCGGCGGCTAATATGGCGCCAGAAATAAATACACCTAAACCATCATTTCCTAAGTCCCATTGAATTCCCACCAACATCAAAACACCACCGCCAACAATCAGTCCCGGCCCCAATGTACACCCGAGAATCTTGACTGTCTTAGCCTTCTTTTGATATCGACTTTTAAGCCAGTACATTCTTATCAGCTCACTATCATTCGAATAACTCGAAGCAGTTTCTTGAGTGATGTAGCTTTTGGTTTGTGTTGGAGCGCTCACGACAGCAGTGTTGCCGGTGTCGAAAGAATCTTTTTCGCCATTTTCATAGTTGATTGCGAGGACTTCGCTGATCTCTACGGTGTATTGAGGACCGTTGGGATTCGAGGCCTTTCTGTAGACGATTTCATTTTTGGTAACGCGCTCAACTTTAGCTTGGATAAGGGAACCGTCCCGCATCACAATCACGTCCTGAGCCATGGCCACAATCGTAGAAACCATGCACAGAAGCAAAAAAATGAATTTTTTCATAGATGAAAACGTGCCGCATAGTTTCCCGACATTGGCTTAAAGAATGATTGGCAATCAATTAGGCATAAAATAAAAACGTGGGAAACTCAATCCTGCTTATCCCACGCTTGAGGCCCTGAGACTGCCTTAACTACAAGGATAAGCAGTCGGTCAGCCCACGTTAGATTATAGCATAGCCTCGGGCAGGTGTACGCATAGCGCGTACCACTACCGGGCGGATATAATCTACCCTGAGCGTCTCCGCTGCGCAATCTTCTTGTAGTGAATGAAATTTCTCAGGTTTCAAGCGTAGAAGACAGCGTTTGGAAAAACGCCTTTATCGTATGTCTTAAACCCACCCACAGCCAGCTGACCGCTGAGTGAGATAAATTGGAAATGAACCTCTGTTCATTTTGCAACGTGACAAAATTAGCGATTTTTCTTCAAAGACTGAAATTTAGTTGACAAAAAAAATCGTGCCAAAGGTATAAGTTGCCCGATCCTGAAAAAAGGTTGACTCCAAAGCGAGTCAACTTTTTTCAGGGCGAGACAAGGGAGATGTGTTGTGTTGGGGTGCTACTTCATCAGAACGTTGAATTTTCTGAGTTTGAACGCCGGGTGATATGACTCTTTTGCGAATCGCAGTCCGGGATCACCGGAGTCGTCCTCACGGTTGATGTAGCGGAGGTCGGGATGTTCGGACAGCATCCTCTCGGCAAAGAGTTTATTGATTGCCTCACCGGCACCTGATACGTCGTGACGCATCTTTTCTATATGGAGTATAAGAGTATCGCCGACAATCTCTCCGGCAGTGAATGCCACAATCTTGCCTGAGTTGTCGCGCAGTACAGCTCCCTCGAAGGGATAATTGCTATAGTTTCTCAACACTTCAAGACACTGTTCCCGCTCGTATTCAGCCATAACGGGATCAGCTTTTTCACTTTCAATATCAAGGGCAGAGAAGAATTCGATGAGCTCGTCGATATTGCTCTCCGAAATGGTGTCGAGGCGATAATCGGGGTTATCGGCAATGAAGCGGTTCACATGGTTGCGCTTCTTGCTGTAGGCTTTGCCTTTAAGGGTTGCAAGGTCTTCGGCATTGTAGATGTAGTCGGCCCAGTCGGTAAGTTCTTCTACGCTCTCAACGCCGAGATCGCGAAGTTCTTCGAGGCGATCTTCAGGGACAGCGGAGAAAAACAGCGGTACATTGTTCTCTCGGCAATAGCCGCGGAGAGCTTCTACTGCTTCACTCAAAGGCATTCTGCCGACCGGAAGTGAGAATGCAGGGCGGCGCGTGAAATCCTCCGATAATCCGCGCATAAACAGTGTATCACCTCCTACTATGCAACGCTCGTAGCCGAAGTAATCAACCCACATGAAAACTCCTCCCGCTGTGAAATCGCAGGAACGGGAGCGGCTGCTGTGCAGCAAGGGTAAAGCCTGAGGCATATCGACAGGGGTGAAAGGCTGAAATGAAAGCTTTACGTCATGCTCGGCAAGTGCTACCGAGGGTATACATCGCTCGTGGCGATCATTTATTCTTGAATTTCGGGTCATGGTGGTGAATAGATAAATAGTTGAAACAAAATGGAATGAAGATGATCAGCAATCTACCGATATGCTTTCTCCGGGCTTGTGGAGGCAGTGGATATCGGTGCGCTCCACCACGTTCTCGGGTAAATTGTAGGTAGCGAAGTAGAGAGCCTGCTCATAGTCGCCCTTATAATGCATGGGGAAGAAGTCGCGCACCTTGATTGCTTCGAGGAAGAGTTTGGCTCCGGCGGCGCAGTTGGCACCCTGACGAACGTCGACAGGGAAGAATGCTACGTCGAGGCTATCGACTTCGGAAGATATTCGGTTAAGTTCGGTGTTGAAGAGTTCGTTGGCTTTGGCAACTTCACGGGGAGTATTCTCGCGGTCCCAGTGCCAGAGATTAAGATCACCTGCGTGGAAAATGCGGAAGCCGTCGGAGCGGGTCACCAGATAGCTGACTCCGGCATCGGTAGAGCCATAGGCCTTGACGGAAAGGTTGCCGGGAAGATTCTCGAGTGTATCACCACGGCTCATCCAATCGATAGGCATATTGTCGTGAATCTCCTTTGTGGGGATATCATTTGATAGGACAAAGAGCCGACGGTGACTCTGACCGAGATTGAAGATGTCGGTGTTGAAATGGTCGTGGTGGTTGTGGGTAACGAAGAAAATTACCGGTTTTTCGGGCTGCTCGCGCAGAGCCTTGGTTACTGAATGTGCTGGATCGCGGTAGTAATCGAAAACGAGTAATACGTCAGGAAGTTCTACAAGGAAACCTGAGTTGTCAAGATAAGTTATTTTTGCTGCCATAGTTAAGCGTTTTATCGTCGGTTATGAGTATCTGACGACGATCGCTGGCAGGTTCTACATTCTCAGGGAGAATCTTCAGGAGCTCGCTGTGAAGACCTATCTGGTGGCTGAAGTGAGTTAGGAAGGCCTGCCTCGGTGCCGTCAATTTAATAACGTCGAGAGCCTCCCTAAGGTTTAGATGAGAGAAGTGACTTTCGTGTCTAAGTGAATTAATGACGAGTGTATCTACCCCTCGGAGTGCCTCAATTGTCTTCTGAGGAACTTTGCTCGCATCGGTTATATAGGCGAGCGGTCCGAAGCGATAACCGAGTATCGGTAGCTTGCCGTGGATAATCTCGAGCGGAAGCACTTCGAGCCTTACACCCTTTCCGAGATCGATAGTGAACATTTTGTAGGGTTCAACTATGCGGAGATCAAACTGCGGAACTCCGGCATAAGGATGCTTGGCGAAGCAATAGGGCACGCGAGAGCGGAGATCGTCGGCTACATCGCGCTGGCAGTAGAGGGGAAAATGCTCGTTGGGAGCGGCGTAGGCATAAGGACGCAGATCGTCGACTCCTCCCACATGGTCGTAGTGGCTGTGGGTAAGGACGGCACATGCAAGGTCCGGACAATTCTCACGGAGCATCTGATAGCGGAAGTCGGGCCCGCAGTCGATGAGTATACCCGGGAGATCATCGGCAATCTGCAAAAGAGCTGAGCAGCGCAGGCGGTTATCGCGAGGATCGGAAGATCTGCACACTTCGCAATCGCACCTCATCTGAGGCACTCCTGTCGAGGTTCCGGTACCGAGGAAAGTGAGTTTCATAGTCGGAAGCGAGTTAGATATCCGTCGTCAAATATAAGGTAAACTCCGTCGGAATAGCTCCATGTCTCCCTCATGCCTCCGTAGGTCGGTGTGCGGAGAATTTCATTGGGAGCACCGAGGGCAAGACGGCATTCGTCGCGCGACATCCCCTGACGAACTCTGGAAGCTATAATCAGATCCCACACGTCATCTTTTATTTCCGGGTAAGTCTTACGAGGGTCGGAGAAAGAGAAAAGTGTATCGAAAGTACGTGTAGCTGTGCGTCCGGTGCCGGTGCTGAGGAGCACCATTCGACCGCTTCCCTGCTGATCGGTGCGGGCAAGTAAGTCCGGATTCACCGCGTGGAAATAGACGGCAGCCGGAAAGTTCTCGTCGCCTGGCCCTACGCTGTCTACAAGCACTTCAATGTGCCGCAGACCGTTGACATCCCTACGGCTAAGGGCATCATACCATAGCGGAGTGCGAATGAAGAGCTTACGCCCGGTGAGAACGGAGTCGACGCGAGCGACAAGGTCGAGATCGACTGTGAAGGGCATTGAGAGGCGCGAAAGCGTGTCGAGCCTCGAGGCGGTTAGACCCGGCACACGATAATAGTACCGGGTTCCCGGTCGGCCTGACAGCACCACTTCACCAGCATCGTCACCTGTAAGGCTCATCGAGGGAGCAAACTCCTCGAAGGTCAATACTGTGCCGGTAAGATTGCGTGAATCGGAAGAAGCAGGAGTGAAGATTAACGAAATACGGTCGTTGGCAACAAGGAAAGGCTTACCGTTGCGCCACTGCGAGGGAGGTTCGGTATTGAAAGCAGCAAGGAGCATCTGCTCCGGAGTTAAATTAGCCGCCCCGACCCTCTTCACGTCATCGAGCCGTATTTTAGGAGTGCCCTCCACACCGGTGAAGCAGCCTCCGGCACCCAGAGCGAGCACCGGAAGCATTATCGTGAGGAGGACTGAGCGGAGTGTCATTCTGCCGTTGAGGGAGTTATGCCGAGATTCTTATAAATAAATGAATAAATGTCGGTATATTCATCGACAACCTTGGCAACAGGTTTACCTGCCCCGTGCCCCGCCTTGCTGTCGATGCGGATGAGCTTGGGAGCGTCGCCGGTATCGGCAGCCTGCAGAGTTGCCGCATACTTGAAGGAATGTGCGGGCACAACACGGTCGTCGTGGTCAGCGGTAGTGACGAGAATGGCGGGATAGGGAGTGCCGTCGTTGCTGATGTTGTGCACCGGAGAATAGCCGAGGAGGTAGGAGGCCATTTCGGGACTTTCGTCGGCCGTACCGTAGTCGGGAGCCCAGTTCCAGCCGATAGTAAAGAGGTGGTACCTCATCATATCCATAACGCCGACGCGCGGAATAGCAACCTTAAAGAGATCGGGGCGCATATTCACGGTAGCACCGACGAGAAGGCCGCCGTTGCTTCCACCCTCGATAGTGAGAAGTTCGGGAGTGGTCCAACCCTGCTCAATCATATATTCTGCCGCAGAGATGAAGTCGTTGAATACATTGAGCTTATTCTGCTTCGTACCTGCCTGATGCCATGCCTCGCCATACTCTGCTCCACCGCGGAGGTTTGCCTGAGCGTAGATTCCGCCGTTTTCAAGCCACAGCAGACGGTTGGGACTGAAAGAAGGATTGAGGGTTACATTGAAACCTCCGTATCCATAGAGATAGACCGGATTTTTTCCGTCAGCTTCAATGCCTTTCTTCCGGACGATAAACATGGGCACACGGGTACCGTCGGCAGAGTTGTAGAAGATCTGCTCGGTGATATAATCTTCGGGGTTAAACCCGGCAATCTCGGTAGCGTGGAAGAGCTTGCTTTCGCCTGAATTTATATCGTAACTATAGACTGCCGAAGGATAGACAAAAGAAGAGAAGGTATAGAAAACTTCGTCCGACGAGCGGTCGGCCGAAACTGCTACAGTGCCGTAGGTTGGGAGCTCAATCTCGCGGATCGGTTCTCCTCCATTTACGCTGTAGAGATAAGCCTTATTTGCTGCATCCCTGTCGAAAACAGCTATTATATGATCCTTCCCTGCAAAGTTAACCGAGGCAAGCACTCCTCCTTCAGGATCCTCAGGAATAATTTCCTTCCAGTCTTTCCGGTCGGGCTTAGCCGGATCGACGCATACGAAGCGGTTGTTAGGGGCGTCTACCGACGTGAGCATATACAGCTTACCGTCGACAATTCCGACTATCTCGTTTGTGTAGTCCTGAGAGGGTTCAATGGTGATCCAACCGGATCCCAGTCGGCGCAGGTCCTTGATCATGACAGACTCTCCCGAACCTTCCCCACCGCCGAGAATGGCAAGGGCACTCCCGTCGTGGGCGGTTTCTGCAGAGTGGAAGCGCAGCGGTTTGGCCGGATCGTGGTAGACTACGGCGTCTTCCGACTGGGGTGTGCCGATTTTGTGATAATACACACTGTGGAACTCATTTGCATTGCTGAATTCCTTCCCGGCTTCCGGCACAGGGTAAGCGCTGTAGTAGAAACCGTCGCTTCCGTTCCATGACGCCCCAGTAAATTTAGCCCACTCTATATGATCCTCAAGGAGTTGGCCTGTAGCTGTGTCAAGAAGGAAAATCTCGGTCCAGTCGGAGCCTGAACGGGAGATAGTATAGGCGGTATACTTTCCGTCGGGACTCTGGAAGAGACCAGTCAGGGCCACGGTTCCGTCGTCGGAGAGCGAATTAGGGTCGAGAAAGACTTCAGCTTCGCCGCCGGGAGTTTCGCTGCGGTAGATTATAGCCTGATTATGCGATCCGTCGTTTGCCGAAAAATAATATTTTCCGTCATCGCCTTTCCATGGTGCACTCTGACGGCTGTATCGGTTGAGCGCATCGAGGCGCTTATGAAGGGCATTTCGGAAAGGAATAGCCGCGAGATAGTTCTGAGTAAGGGCGTTCTCTGCCTCTACCCAAGCCAGAGTAGCAGCTGCGGTATCGTTCTCGAGCGGACGATAGGGATCGGCAACCTCCATACCGAACACTTCGTAGACTGTGCTGTCCGACGGAGCTTCGGGATACGAAAGTTTACCTGAATTACCGGCGCAGGAAGTGAGGAGAGCTGTCATTGCGAAGATAGGGAAAGGTTTCATTATTATGTCAGTTATTAGGAATGCTGTGAACGTCGAGCTGCGGGAAGGGGAAAGAGATGCCCACCTCAGGCAGTTCGTTATAGATTCTTTCGTTGATATCGAAGAAAACGCCCCAATAGTTTGGCGTCTGCACCCATGCGCGGCACTTGAGGTCGACACTGCTGGCGGCAAGTTCTCCCACGTAGACCTTTGGCGAACAATCCACAGGGACGGAGATAATAGCTTTCTCCGAGGGCAGCGGCTCCACGACCGGACGAATCTTGCGCTTGCCGAAGAGTCGGCTGAAGAAACCGCGAGGCTTTTCTTCCTCTGCCGGAGCCGCGGTAGCAGCCACAGCTTCAGCACGCTTGCGGCGGTCGTCTTCGATAAATTTAGTTACGATTCTTGGCTCGGATGCAAAGATCTCGAGAATTTTATCGCGGGCTGCCTTCACATCATCGCCATAGCTTATGCTGACAGTCCATTCGACACGGCGGTAGTCCTCGCGCGACCAGTTGTTGATAGAGCCTGTCGAGAGACCTCCGTTGGGGATGATAATCGATTTGTTATCACCGGTATTGATAATGGTGTGGAAGATCTGGATTTCACTCACCGTACCGGCATACCCCTGAGCTTCAATATAATCACCGATTTTATACGGCTTGAGCAAGAGGATAAGTACTCCACCGGCGAAGTTCTGCAACGTTCCGCTCAGTGCCATACCGATAGCGACACCGGCAGAGGCAAAGAGTGCAAGGAACGACGATGTTTCGACTCCGAGAATTCCGATGACCGTGACTATAAGGATGAAATAGAGAACTATCCTCACCAGACTCAGCACAAATGTGGTGAGCGAATGGTCTATCTTCCTTTTTATAAAAATACCGCTCAGAAGGCGGTAGAGTCGGGTGATAATCAAACGCCCGACATAGAAAACGACCGCGGCGATGACGAGGTTGATTGCAAAACTCACCATCGATGAAATGAACTTGTTGATAAGTTCGTCGAAGGGAAGTGAACGTAGCATCGAGAGCTCCTCCCGCGGAGTGGGGATAGAGTCAGGAAGGACAGGATTAAGGTCGGGAAGTTGGAGTCGTAGCATAAGAGTTTATCTTACATTGAGTTCCGAAGCCACGTCGGAGAACCATGAGAGCGTATCGTAGTTAAACTTAGAGGCCGAGGTAGCATTCTTGAGAATATAGGTGTTGAGGCCGGAGCAATATGTGATAGGCCGGACGCCCCCAAAAACTTTTTCCATGTGGCCGTTGTAAATCACGGCGTCTTCGAGAGCCGTCTGAAAATCTTCGAAGAGGACCGAAGCGCCACTGAAGCGGTCATTTCCAGCGTCATCGAGACAGAGGTCGCGCGCATATTTTCCGAAGTCGAAATAATATCCTACGGCTTTATTGCGACCATAGTCGAGCGGCTGCATATCGGAAGGATACGACGAAGGTGCGGCTTTATAAAGCCTTTTTGTTGCCTCAGCGAGGGCTTCAACCTTCGAGCAGTCAACCACGCTCATAGTACAATAGCGGCCAGAGAACGAGGGTATGGAGAATTCGGGGCGCGTACCTATTGTCTGCCATTCGCGGTAGTAGTCGACTGTTGTCTCTGCAGGAATGGTCACAGCGTCTGAGCCGTTGGCGAAGAAAGAGCCCAGAGTACGGTCGTAAGGCATCCCTTCAGCAGCTATTTCCATAACGCTGAAAGCAACGTAAGGAGTAACACCTGCAAGTTCATAGGCCACTTCGACGCCACCCATGAAGCAGCAGTCGAAATAAATAAAATCGAGAGAAGGACCGTGCGAGAGTGTCTCGGCAAGGTCGGTCACGTTGATCCACTTGCCGTTATCTCCGCCATAGCTGCGCCGCTTTGTGGCTTCTTCGGAATTTTCAGAAATGCCAACGGTTATTCCGTCCTGCATCCAGCCGGAGCCATGGCCCCAGAGAATCAGACCATAGGATGTCGATGGTGCAAATTTCTCCACATCGGCCAGCACTTCGAGAATACGCGTAGGATCCACAGCGCTGAGGCGATCAGAATATACCGCCAGAGTGTCGTTGCCATTTTTAGTGAGTTCGAAGAGAACCTGCTCCATTGATGAGCGGCGGCAATAGACGAGCACACGGCCGTCGTCGGGTATTAGTCCCGCATCTACGGCCTGCTGCATCTCCGTGAGATCGGAAACACTGTTGCCTGCCAACCCATTGTTGTTTGCAACCTGATAGACGAGCACGGTGCGGCGCACGGTCTCGGGAGCAGGACGTACAGGGTCGGAAGCATCGTCGCAGCTCCATAAAGCGAAGCTGAGAACGAGTAATATTAAGGAAAGATATTTGTGCATGTTCATAGAATACAAAGTTACGAATTTTTCAACTAATAGCAGCAATAATCAGACCAGCCGCAACTCTATTTGCCTATCTTTAGGAAAAGATAACAGTATTCCTGCCAAAATGACAGAGAAACGGCATGGCATTTTTTTTGCAGGATTGTTTTATAAACAGATTGAAAAAAACACGAAATAACTATACTATGCAAAAAGGAACAATTGGAGTAACGACGGAAAATATATCCCCGTCAT
>CAYYQS010000046.1:0-16262 GCA_964472555.1 uncultured Bacteroides sp. | reverse complement strand
AAAGAAAGTGTCGCATCGTTCTGTTCGATACTTTATAGGCTTAATCATCGCTCTTGTAATCTTTTGCCCCGTGTACATAGGGCTTTAACAAATAACTGACTAAAAACAGCAATTCATACAAAAAGGAAGCTCTCGGCAGTGATGCCGGGGTTTTCTTTATGGCGTTGCGGCACCGCCGCCGCGCTTTCGTGAACGGAGCCTCGATTTCCGCCGTCCGGCTTCAATCGCATAACTTATTCACCCTCTCGGTAATCGCTCTGCCCTTTAGACCTTTGGGGAAGGGGTAGTATGTAGCCTTTATAATTTATTTGAATCTTAACATCCCAATAAAAAACGGTGGAAGATGCGCGCATCTTCCACCGTTTTTTATCGGGATAATTCGTTTATTAGTATACGAGCTCGATATCGTCGAGGTACATCAGAGAGCCGTCACCGCCCTCGAAGTAGTCGCCATACATTGATGCCGAAGCTACGAAGATGATATACGAAGGTTTAACACCCGGCTTCAGGTAGTCGAGAGGAATAGTGATCTCAACCATTCCATCGCCGTCAGTTGCCGTAGCGAAGATGTGCTCGCCATAGGCTATCACATTGTCGCCGTTCTTATCGAAGAGGGAGCGTTCGGATGTCTTGGTCTTGATGATGCAAGGCCATTCGCTGCCGTTGTACGACGAAGTGGCATCGGTGGTAAGAGCTACGTAAATGATACCCTTGTCCATTTGACCGACGGGCAGATGCTCGCCTGCGCCTTTACTCTTAACCGCAGCCTTGGGCTCATACTTCGCATAGAGCTTCACTTCCTTGGGTGTAAGGGTGAAGGGGCGGCCCCAGCCAAGAATACCGTCCGTACCGTCAGTGGCGAGATATTCACCTGCGAACACATTACCTGCGGCGAATTTGCCAATAGTACCCACGCCTACGAACTGCGACTTAAGGCGGATCGAAGAGTTACCGCTGTGCTTGATAGTCGTTTCCTGTTCGGTGATGTTCTTGCTCATCTTGCGTGAGCCGTGGTTACCGGAGTCCCAGAATACAGCGATAGGCGAGCTGCCGGGCATTTCAGAACCGTCGGAGTGCTTTGCCCATTCCTCGAAGCCGCAGTTCGGCAGCTGGTCAAATATCGTGGTGAAACTCATGATCACGGGCGAAACGAAATCGTCGGATACTGTAGTGTATTCGTACTCCGTGTTGGATTTCAGACCGGTCACTTCGGCGAAGAACTCCGTATTTGCAGCGTAAGCTCGCGACGCAACTGTACCTTCTATGTAAGTCCAGTCAGCGGCACCCTTGGCACGGTAGTTGAAGCCTACCGATTCGGTTCCGTCCTTGGCTACAACACCGCGGAGGATAGCGGAATTGTTGGAGATATCTTCAGTCAGAGGTGCTATTGTCATCACAGGAGCGTTTGTCACGGATATCTTCATCGTGGCAGTCGAAGTATGAGCCTGATCGTCGGTAGCGCTGATCTTGAAGGAGTATTCACCCTGAGAAAGACTGTTGAGCAGCGATTCCTCGAAGTTGAGCTGGAATACCGTGCTGTTGTTCTCCTCATTGTAGTTGTTGGTGAAGTTGATGCCGAGGCTGTTGAGGGCGGCAAGACCGATCTCATTCATTCTCAGCAGCGAGCAGTCGTTGCCTCCGAGGTCGTCCGACTTCAGGAGCACGTCGCTCTCGAGGAGCACGTCGTTGAGCTTCGTAGCCGACGTGATGTACACACACTGGCGTCCGATATTACCCGGCTCACCGGTAATGGTGTTGGCGATATTGAAGCCATACCCGGTAATAGTAGGAGCTGCCACGATCATGATCTCGTCAGTCACCACCTTCTCGGTCTGATCCACCTTGATAGTGAATACCACGCCACCCACTTCGGCAGTCTGCTTGGTGTAAGTGATGTTGAGGAGGTATTCGGTAGCAGGACGCGCATCTTCGATAGTGCCTTCGAGTTCGAAAGGATCACCATTGATCTGCGTTCCCTTGAGGGTATATTTGAGGTCCTTCGATGTCGAGGGCATCATGAAATAACCCTTGCGCTCATCGCGGCCCTCAAAAATCAGCGAACCGCGGTCGTGGCCTACAGTCATGGTGAAATCAGTGAGTACGTCTTCCAGACCTTCGGCATAATTTACCGACGCTGCAACATTGGCAATGCGGCATTCGAGCTTGACTGCAGTATTTTCCGCAGCCTTGATATCGAATTCCTCGCGGCCCTTGAACCAGCGTTTATCCCACGAAGCCGACACTGAGTCGCCTGCCATAGCCTCGGCGATATAGTGACCGGCAACGAGGTCGATTGATGCTGGCACTTCTGCCAAACCGATGTAGCGGCGAACGAGGCCTTTCTCATTAGAGATAAGTATGCGGCAGCTTTCACCGAGAGTCTGATCGTCGGCACGGCTCACGAGTTCCATATCGCCTTTGATGCTTGCGCTGAGCGAAAGCGTGCCTTCGCCGCTTGCATCGATACGCTCCTCCGAGCAGCCCGCAGCGAGGGCGGCGAGACCCAGAGCTGCAATGTATATATGTTTCTTCATAATGGCTATCGATTATTGAGCGTTGAACTTAAGGAAATCGGAAGATTTACCGCCTTCATTGTCCGTTGCGGTGATAGTGAAGGTGTGCTCACCGGCAAAGGGAACGAGGAGTGAGATGAACGAAGTGATGTCGAAGTCGACCGAAGTCTGATTTATCACCTCATCGCCCACTGCAAGACCGAGGCCTGCAAGAGCTTCCTCATTTTCACCCGGATAAGCGAGGTCGAAGGTAAGGGGAAGCATCGACTCGAGGATGCCCCTGAACTCGTCGCTCGTCGTGGAGATATTCACTTCAAGGTGAGCCATACCTTTGGGGCACGAAATCTTCACAATAGCGTTGCCGAAGTTTTCAGCAATGGCCGATGTGAGGGTTATCGGCTGACCAAGCACCAGATTTGGCGAGTTGTACGGTGCGAATTCAGCAGCGGGAGTAGTGGGATCTTCCGGAATATTGGGATCGTCAGGATTTTGAGGTTCGAGGGGTTCCTCTACAGGACGGTCGCCCTCGGCGGGAGCGAGTATATCCTCGGTAGCTTCAACATTTCCGTCGATATTTTCGGTGATTACACTGAGGTCTAGCGAAATGCCGGACGTATCTACATTACCGGTCTGTTCGGGAGGTGTGGGGCCAGCCTTGATACCGTAGGTGAGGATGTAGTGCTTACCGGGCTCTACGTCGGTGTAGTCGCGGCGGTCGGTTGTAAAAGTACCGGCGATTGTACCGGAAAGCTCGGCAACGAGGGTAGTCGAGCCGTCGATGTATGCGAAGTAGCCCGAGCGGGTTTCGGTGGGTGCGAAATCGAGTTCGCCCTCAGCACCAGCCTTTACATTAACTCTTACGTCATCGCCGAAAGTAGCGAGAAGCTCATCGGAGAACGCTACCGACACTCGTATCGACTTGAAGAAAGCCGTAACCTCTCCGATCATGGCGATTTTGCCGTTGGTGATCGAGAAATCGGCAGAACCTGCGAAATAAGGCTTCTCCCATTCTGCGGGAGTCACCTCGTGCGACTTCACATAGAGGGTATAGTCGCCCACTGGCAGAGTCACGATTTCGGGTTTGGAGCCGTAGGAGCATTCCAGATGCGTCTTGCCCGTACCGTCCTTGATGAGGACAATGAAATCGTCGAGCGCCACTTCAGCACGGCCGGGAGCTACAGTAGCCACCTTTTCAATATCCTGAGTGCCCACTGTGAGCGACTCTAGGTTGAGGGCGCCCTCCGACGTTGTTGGCGGAGTCCACTCCTCGGAGCAGGACAGGGCTCCAAGCATCAGAGCTCCGGCTGCAAAGATATGCAATATATTGGTTTTCATCACTTATAGCTTAGTAATTGAGTTGGATATCGTCGATATAAAGGCGTGAGCCATAATACTCACCTCTCGAAAGATTTCCAAAGTTAGGGAAATTCATCCAGCTGGAATTCTTTTGGAGTGCGTTCTGAACTCCGGTCGAAAGGAAACAAATATAGATGCCCGAAGCCTTTTGGCTGATTCCCGGACGATATGTTAGCGGGATAGATACTTCTTTATATGCATCCGCTTTAGAAAGATTGAGACTTCCTTCAGCAATTGTATTCCCAACTGAATCGTAAACACGCACTATGGCAACACCATGATCTGAGCTGTTTTTAGGCGCGTATTTATACCAAAATGATACAGACGAAGGACGGCTGGCAAATTCAATTCCACAAGCTAAGTCATCTGTTGTCAAAGGACCTGCGACACCTGAATACGCGGCAGGACGTTCCGTACGGGTACTCCCGAGATGAAGCAATCCGCAATCGGCATACTTCATGGCGCCAATTGAACCGGCTGCGGTGTTTCCACTACCCCAGCCTTGAGTGCTGATTACAGCAGCCTTTCCACTGTGCGAATCATTAGTTTGCTTAGTTCCCGAAATTCGGGTGTAAGCATAATTACTACCTTGGCTTGTGGTCATGGCGTTGTTAGTACCCCAACCCTCAAAAACAACATTCTCCCAATTCGATGCCGAGCCGTCATACTTCACATCAGCATCAAGATTTCCGTTCTTGAGCTGAAGCTCGGCCTCGGTAGTGCGCTCTACCGCACAACTTTTGATGTCGCCGATGCGGGCACGGAAAGTGTAGGCGGTATTGGGTGTAAGCCATGTGATGTGATAGTAGTCATTTTCAAGCGCGGCGCTAACGGGTGCAAATGTATTGCCGCCGTCGGTGCTGGCGAGAATTTCGGGAGTGCCGTCGAGGCCTTCAGCACCCGCCCGGACTGTCACCTTGGCGTAGGCGTGATTGCTGTACACATCATTCTCGGCAATAGCGAAGTCGAAAGGAATGCGGGGAATCTTCACCGTATTCACCACACCTCCACATTCTGCCTTGAGAGTGATGTCGTCTTCGAGCGTGGGAGGAACGAACGACACAATGTAGTCGCTCATGCCGCGCGAAGAAACAGTCTCTACCGATTCTACCTCGAGAGGCTTGTCCGTACCGCTCACTGCGAAAGAATAGGAGAAATGGATGTTCTCGGCGGGCTGGCTACCGTTGAACGATAGACGTGCCTTAAGGCTTTCACCGGGGATGTAATATTCATCGGCAGAAGCGAGGCTCAGGTTAACGCTTTCAACATTCACCACAAAGTCAACGGGCTCGGATTCGCGGCCGAGTTTATCCTTAACTACGATCGAGAAAGTATTCACGTTGTCAGTCTGAGCATCAACCTTAAGGTTGCCGAGAACACCCGTGAAGTCAATCACAGCCATCATGTCGGGGTTATGCCAGAGGCCGAGAGCCTTGAGGCCGAGAGCCTGCAGCTTGGCCTGCATGTCGGCGGTGGCACTGAGAAGGTCGATCTCCTCGGGCCAGCCCTGCTTGATAAGTGAGGGCGAAGTGGTGGTGAGGGTCACAGCCTGAAGCTGAGCCTGAGCGACAGCTGTCACAGCATAATTGCCTTCAGCAGGAATTCCTGCCACCATTTCAATACCTTCGCCCGAAGTGAAGCCGTCGGCGTCCACTACAGGAGGCTCGGTGGCCAGAAGTTTGTCGCTGAGGTCGATATCGATAGTTTCGAGGCCGAGCTCATCGGGGAAAGTGATTTCGAGAGCGGCATCGCCAACACCGCCGTCGTTCACATTCACTGTCAGCACGTAGTGATGACGGGGCTCTGCCGTAAGCTTGGGCAGCGTGGTGGTAGCTGTGAGGCCGTTGGGTTTGGTGAACGAGATAGCCACTTCAACAGGACCCGAAGTGACGTACACAGGGCGGGTCTCATCCTTTGCATAAGCATGCTCGCCCGTACCCTTTACAGTAGCGCTCCAGTCAGCCATATACTTCTTGAACGCATCGGTATAGTCGATGGATATCATCGAGTTGGCCAGACCGGCGGTAAATGCCAATGTGGTGGTCTTGCCGTCGGCTACCGTCAGAAGAGCTTCTCCGTGATAGTACGGTTTGTCGTAGCCTTCCTCTGCGGCATCGCCATAGAAAGCTTCAAGCAGATATTCTCCCACGCCAAATTCTGCATCCAACGGGAAATCGGCGAGCCGATCCCAGGTGTTGGCATACGAGCCGTCGGTCTTCGACAGGCGGAGAGAAAGATCGTCGGCAGTGAGATCACCTTCGGCTCGCGACGACGCGGTTGTCGTCAGAGCTTCGGTGTCAATGCCTACTACGGGGCTGATGCGACCGCTGCCGCTACGCGACGGGCCCCATTCGTCGGCACATCCGGCAAGCAACGATGCCGCTGCCAGAGCGCCTATCCCCAATAGAACTGATTTTTTCATCTTGTGTTGTGTTGGTTTATAGTATATATTTTCTTTTTTCTATGTGCGGTTAGTCTTATATCAAAGACACTAAACAGCTGCAAAAGTAACATTTTTTATCCAAACTCCCAACTAAATAGGTAAAAAAGACCAACTCTTCGCCAAATTGGCCAATCCTCTTCCATTTGCTGTTATCAGGGAAAAACGCTAAATTTGCACATCCAAATACTCTTTTGATAATGATGAGAGAACGACTCTTCAAATGCATACTCCCGCTGCTCGCGCTGCTCCTCTCCGGCGTGTGCGCGCTTGCCCTCGACCTGCCCACAAAGCGCGTTCAGGGTGTGGAATATTACTATTATAAAGTCCGCAAAGGCGAATCGCTCTACGGCATTTCACGCAACATCGGCATCTCGCCCGACGAAATCATCCGCTACAATCCCGTCGCTGCCTCAGGCGTGAGCAAAGGCGATATGCTGCTCTTCCCCACCGCCGATTTTCAGACTCCGGCCGACCAACCCGAAGAAATCATTGCAGAAGAACCAACCGTAGAAGCCGAGAGCGCTCCCGCCTTAAAGCCTTCCATAGCAGTCCTTCTCCCTTTCGGCCTCAACAATGCCGAGCCTTCGAAGCAGAATAAGCTCGCGCTCGATTTCTACAAAGGATTCCTCATTGCCGCCGACAGCCTCGCTTCACGCTCCGGCCGCCTCGAAATAATAGCACGCGACACCGAAGGACTATCGCCCGCCGCTATCGCCGACCTCGTTGCCCGCGACACCGCACTCACCACGGCAGCGGTAATAGTAGCGCCCGACGACGAACGCTCTATCCGCGCCCTCGCCGAAGCCACAGCACAGGCCGGGACTTATGTGTTCAACACCCTCAACATCCGCGACAGCCTCTATCTCTCCGCTCCCAACGTCCTCCAGGCCAACATCCCCCAGCACCTCATGTACCGCCTCGCCGTCGACGGCCTCCTCGCAACCTACACCGACCATACCCCTGTCATCCTCAGAAACACCGAAGGGAAAAACGAAAAGGAATCTTTCACCGACTATCTCACCGAGCGCTACCGCGCCCTCGGTACAGAGCCTATCGTATTGAGCTACAACACCAACCTTCTCATGGCCAACCTTGAGGAGCTCCCAACCGCCGGAGGCGAGAAATACGTATTCATCCCCTCCTCAGGCTCCCTGGCTGAGTTCAACCGCTTCGGCTACGTGCTCAAATCTTTCCGCGACCTCCTTGCGGCACGTGCATCCGAAGCCGACGGCGACACCCCCGCGGCTTCCGCCGAGATATTCGGTTACCCCGACTGGACCGCATTCAGGGGCGATGCCCTCGACCTGCTGCATCGCCTCGACGCCACCGTCTACTCACGCTTCTTCGACGAGCCCGAAGGCTTCGACACTCGCAACATCGCCGCCGACTTCAAGCACTGGTTCGGCACGCCAATGGCAGAATCAATCCCCACCTACGGCCTCCTCGGGTTCGACACGGCAAACTACCTCATCCGCAACCTCCGCGCCAACGACGGCAGCTTCGACCCCGAGTCGCCCCGTGAATACCGTGGCATACAGTCTTCTTTCGACTTCGAGCGCGCGGGCGAAGGCTTCGTCAACTCAACGCTATACATCATCAACTACCTGCCCGGCGGCAGAATATCAGCACATCTGCAATGAAAGCCAAAGGCATTATCTTAGCCCTCGCCGTGCTCCTTGCGGCCGTACTCCCGGCAGCCGCCGAGACGCACTACCGCCCACACATTTCGATAGGCGCACGTGCAGGAGCATCCCTCGGCCAGATGTCCTTCTCTCCCTCAGTTAAGCAGTTGTGGAATCCGGGCACCACCGGAGCCGTCACATTCCGCTACACCGAAGAAAAGCTTTTCGCTCTGATCGCCGAGTTCGGCTGGGTACAACGCGGCTGGCAGGAGAACTACGAGCTCCTCCCCTTCGACTATCACCGCACACTCACCTACCTCAATCTTCCCCTGCTCACCCACATCTACTTCGGCTCCCGACGCGTGAAAGGATTTGTCAACCTCGGCCCCCAGATTGCCTACATGCTCTCCGAGACCACAAAGGCAAATTTCGACTACCGCAACCCCTATACCGTGCCCGACTACCCTGCGGCCAAACGTCAGACAGAGCAGCTCTACACCCCTGTAAAAAATAGATTCGACTACGGCATCTGCGCAGGCGCCGGTATGGAATTCTATCTCTCTCCCCGAAACTCTATCTCTCTCGAAGGGCGCTTCTATTTCGGCCTGGGCAACATATTTCCCGCCGCCAAAGCCGACACTTTCAGCGCTTCGCGTGCTATGTCGATCGAAGTCTCCCTCGGATATTTCTTCCGCTTGAAATAATGGCTAAAGTAAAACAGAAGACCGCATGGTTCTGCACGGCCTGCGGCGCCGACTCGCCCAAATGGAGCGGCCGATGCCCCTATTGTGGCGAATGGAACACCATGGTCGAAGAAAAGATCAGCGCACCCGCTGCATCTCCACTCTCCTCAAACCGCACAAAAGCAGTGCCACGGGCTGTCAACGACATCGTAGCCGTCGACGAACCTCGCATACACATGCCAAGCGAAGAGCTCAACCGCGTCCTCGGCGGAGGGCTCGTCAAAGGCTCTATAGTCCTCCTCGGAGGCGAACCCGGCATCGGCAAATCCACACTCCTGCTCCAGAACCTCCTCTCGATCCGCAACCGCCGCATCCTCTACGTTTCAGGCGAGGAAAGCGCCTCGCAGCTGAAGCTCAGAGCCGACCGTATTGGCCGCGGAAGCGACAACCTCTTCATCGTCTGCGAGACAGCGCTCGAAAACATCTTCTCACACATCGAAGCCATTGAGCCCGAAATCGTTGTGGTCGACTCTATCCAGACAATCGCCACCGACACCCTCGATTCTTCAGCGGGGAGCGTGAGTCAGGTGCGCGAGTGTGCGGCTGCACTCCTCAAGTTCGCCAAAGAATCGTCCGTGCCCGTCCTGCTCATCGGCCACATCAACAAAGAAGGCACTATCGCCGGTCCAAAAGTGCTCGAGCACATCGTCGACGCCGTACTCCAGTTCGAAGGCGACCGCCAGTACATGTACCGCCTCCTGCGCGCTATCAAAAACCGCTTCGGAAGCACCTCCGAGCTCGGCATCTACGAAATGTGTCAGCGAGGCCTACGCGAAGTCTCCAACCCCTCCGAAATGCTAATGACGCACCGCACCGAAGAGCTGTCAGGAGTCGCCACCGGCGTTACACTCGAAGGCATCCGCCCCTTCCTCATCGAAGCACAGGCCCTCGTCAGCACCGCGGCCTACGGCACGCCCCAGCGCTCTGTCACCGGATTCGACGCCAAGCGCATGAACATGCTCCTCGCAGTCCTCGAAAAGCGCGTCGGATTCAAACTCGGAGCCAAAGACGTATTCTTAAACATCGCCGGAGGCCTCAAAGTCAACGATCCCGCACTCGACTTCGCCGTCATCGCCGCAATCCTGTCAAGCAACGTCGACATGGCAATTCCTTCAGGCTGGTGCATGGCAGGCGAAGTGGGCCTCTCAGGCGAAATCCGACCCGTCGTCCGCATAGAGCAGCGAATCTCCGAAGCCGAAAAACTCGGCATGACCGACATGCTCATCCCCCACGGAAACCTCAAAGGCTTCGACACCTCGCGCCTCTCTATCCGCCTCCACGAAGTTGCGAAAGTAAACGACGCCTTCCGCGAACTCTTCGGTTGACATCACGATAATTGGCACTCCTGCGTTCATGAATCGACATCTCGTTTTCAGCACATCTGCCGAAATCGTCAGAGTTCCGGCCGATGCGGTGGTATTCATCACCGCCGACGGTAATTATACCACTGTCACAGTGGCCGACGGAGGAACTTTTGTACTCACTTTGCAGTTAGGACAAATGGAGCGACGCATTGCCGCCATGCTCGATGAAAACGACAATCGTTTCATCCGCATCGGCAAAAGCTTGATAGTAAACCGTGATTTCATTTCCTTCATAAACCCTCCAAGGCAGAAGATGATCTTATCCGACTGCCGGACTTTCCGCCACGAAGTATCTGCCTCAAAAGAGGCCTTGAAGGCTCTGAAAGAACTTATTGAAAAGGATACACAACTATGACCCATCGACAAAAAGATATTGGAGACGATGAAATCCGCATTATTTCATCCGACAGCAGGAATTCCTCGTCGGCACCCCGATCCGGAAAGCACACTGCACTGTGGATAGTCACCGCCATTCTGCTTATTGCGGGAGCAGGATTCTGCGCGTTGTTCTTCTCTCTTACAAGCGATCCTGACTTCGATGCCGAGATTGTATCCGTTGACCCAGCACCAGTCCCGACCATTGCAAAGGCAAAGGCTTCCACCGATTCTATAATTACAGCAACAGCCTTTACCAACGTCGTTGATACGGTAGTAAATGGCGCTAAGCTCTCGATTCTCACACCTGTGAATTCAATTCCAATGCTTGTAATAGGGAATGACGCTCTCAACGACACCTCCGCAATTTTAGTCGCTCAGGCCGCAGATATCCGCAGCGACAACGGCAAGATTGCGGGAGCTTTCGTCATCAATGGAGAGCTGATGAGCAAGGGGGAAGCCAAAGCAGGATTCTGCTCTATCATTAACAATGAAATCTCAATCGGTGTCGCCGACGCTACTCCTATGCTCGAACAGGCTTTGATGCAAGGTGGATATTTCTTCCGTCAATACCCGCTCGTAGTAGGTGGCCAGATCATCGAGAATAAACCCAAGGGGAAAGCCTTGCGTAAAGCCCTGGCCGAACTCCACGGCAGAATCTGCGTGATAACGACCCGCAACAGACTCTCCTTCCACGACTTTTCTCAAGCACTCGTCGATTTGGGCGTGCGAAATGCAATCTACCTCGTCGGTGCTGAATCTTGCGGTTTCTATATCGATGAGAATGGCAACCGCACGACCTTAGGTCAAAAGCCCCGAAGCGATCAGGAAAATGTCAATTATATCGTCTGGAAGCAGCGGTAAACTCGTTTCATACAACCAGACTGATAATTCGTACAATGCCCGGCAATTTATTTTGTCGGGCATTTTTTATGCAGGAATTTTGCAGTGAAAAAAATACCCCGTACATGACCCGTCATATCTTTCCACTGATCACCTGCATACTCTTGGCCGCATCTTGCTCGCACCGAGCCACCGACGCTGCCAGCGGAGATCTTCTCCTGCCGGTACACCCCGAGACCAACGCTGTCTACTACTGGAAGACTGTCTTCAATCCCGGCCCCGAAGAGCTCGACTTCTTGGACACTCACAACATCAACCGCATCTACATACGCATGTTTGATGTCGTAGACGACATTTTCGCTTACAATTACGCTGACAGAGTGATTCCTAACGCCACTATTAAATTCAGTTCTTCCGCAGAATATATACTAAAATACAAGTTGACTGATCTTCAGTTCGTGCCCGTGGTATATATTACCCTCGATGCACTCAAAGCCATGAGCGGTCAAGAAGATGAATTTGCCCGCAAAATAGTGACAAGAGTACGAAACATGTGTCAATTCAATAGATTACCAAACGTTGAGGAGCTGCAGCTCGACTGCGACTGGACTAAATCAACCGAACTATCATTCTTCTCTCTCTGTAACTCCGTAAGGCAGGCCATTGCAGATTTAGACCTTTCGTATCGGCTCAGCTCCACAATCCGTCTTCACCAGCTTTCTAGACCCACACCTCCGGTCGACTCCGGTGTGCTTATGGTCTACAATACCGGCAATTTCAGCAATCCCGATACTCCCAACTCCATAATCGACGCTGCCGACGTAGAACCCTATCTGAAGCATTTGGACTCATATCCCCTGCATCTCGATATCGCTTATCCCACCTACTCATGGCAGTTACTATTTAGAAAGCGGAAATTCATAGGCCTGCTGAACAACGTGAATCTTTCCGACTCCACATGCTTCGCACCATGCACCGCCTCTTTATATACAGCCCGCAAAGACTTGCCCTACAACAACCGCACGATCCGGGCCGGAGATGTTATCCGACGCGAAAGCTCCGATTTCGACGAAATAAACAAAGCCAGAAAGCTTATAGAACGTCGGTTAGACGGGCGGCGCCACTCCAATATCCTCTACCACCTCGACTCTGAAAACCTCTCAAAATACACCGACAGTGAAATCAACACCATTTTCTCAACGTCTTTTTAGCTCTCTGCTACTATCCTTCGCCTGTGCCGCAAGCTGGGCATGCGGACCCTATATGCCTATTATTCCCACTCCTGATTTTTTCGCTTATTCTGATTCTCACAAAACTGTGGCCCAACTCGAGCGCGAAGAAAATCTCAAGTTATGGCAAAACCTCACTTCCGATAAAATTCCACTTGCTGACATCGAACGAGTAGTCTATAAAGATTCCCATAGCGAGTTCTACGACAATTACGCGAATTTCAGGCACTCAGGAAATCTTTTCTATATCTATCTCGCAAATTCTGCCGATGACGAGATCTTTAGCTTTCTTTCAGTTGCCAAACAGCTGGAAGAAGCACGTCGCGAAGCCCAGTCGCCTTGGTACTATCCTCAGACTCACGATACATCTCTGTCAACCGGCGATTTCAGCGGCATTCTCGAGGACTGCCTCAACTACACCGGCACAAGGCTGAAAGACAGATATGGACTACAAGCGGTCCGTGCCCTATTTGCATCGGGGGCCTATCTCGATTGCATCAATTATTCCGATTCCATTTTCGCTGACATTCCCGACGACAATCTTTTCAAGCGCATGGCACGCCGGTATGTTGCCGGATGCTTCAATCGCATCGGTGAGTACGATAAGGGCGACTCACTATTTGCATGCGCAGGCGAGATCAAGTCCATTACCGACCGTAATCCAGTAGAATTCATGGCGCGGATTAATCCCGATGCGCCTCAGATTATCGATTATATAAGAGAAAACGCCACAGACTCTACATTCATGAGTAAAATGGTACCGATCGCACTAAGGCTATTGAAGAATAAAAAAGTGCGAAACAAAGGAGACTGGAATTTCCTGCTTGCATACATCCACAACGAGTATTACGACAATCCCACTCTTGCGCGGAAACATATCTATGCATCTCTCAATCACAACTTCTCAAGCCCGGAATTAAAAGACATGGCACGCTGTTACAAAATTAAACTCGACGCAATGGTTGGCAACTCTCCATCCTTTTTGTCTGACCTAAAATGGCTAAACAGTAAAACAGATACGTTGAATCCCGATGCTAAAGAGTGGATCCGCCGGTTGCAGAACATCATATATGTCGATTGCGTTCCTGCTCTTTGGAATCGTAAAGACTATGCAACTGCCATACTCCTGTGCTCATTTGCCGACAACGTCTGGCCCTCCTCCGGCTTCGATTACGGCAGCCTCTCGTTCCAGCTCATGGGCAGCCTCCCGTCATCTGCTCTGGCTATCGTTTACACATCAATTCACACAGATTCTCCTCTTTACAACTTCCTGCGGACTAAAGCACACTGCGACCGCGATTATTTCTACGAACTCATCGGAACCCTCTCCCTTCGTGAAGAGAACTACTCCCGGGCCATCCACTATCTTTCTCGAGTCTCCGACCACTACCTGTGCACCATGAATATCGACAAGCGCGGCTACCTCGCGCGCGATCCATTCTCCGCCTTCCCTTCGCGCTGGAGAAGATACCATAAAGGCGAACCTTGCATGCACGAATCCACTGCAGGTAGCCTAAACTCAAAATCCAATCCACGTGCCAAACTCAATTTTGCCCGCCGCATGATCAACTACAAACATACAATGATGTATAGCAACGACCCCGACCGGCGTGGCATGGCCCGACTCATGTTCGCTATCGGGCGTAGGAATTCCTTCGAAGAATGCTGGGCACTTACTCAATACTCGCGAGGCTTTTGCGAAAACGTATTCTACCCTTCACTACAATACTGGGACTGCGATTTCGCCGAAAACTATTATAACTTCCTCTACGACTACGAAACTTCCGGTGCCTCCGAGCAAACCGAAGCAATCTTCCGGCAGGAAGTTGACGCCGCCCTCGCGATGCTCTCTACCGACGAAGCTCGCGCAGAGGCAAACTACATCTTAGGCAACCTCCGTACCATTCTAAAATTCTTCCCCGAAACCTCCACCGCCGATTTCATAAAAACCTCATGCGACAACTGGAAATCGTGGCTATAGCACACCGTCGCAATAATTATTGAAAGCAGTCAGACAAACGCCCCTCGACCACCCCAATAAACTTTTAACATCAGCCATTGTTTTTGTATTACAAAAGTATTAACTTTGCAGTACAAATAATATAACACTGGACATCGCACTTAAAAAAATTCAGAGTTTTCGTCTGCCTTTAGACCTCATCGACAGACTGAAGCAACTTGCTAAATCCCAGAACCGCAGTCTCAACAACTATGTGGAGACTCTCCTCCTGGATGCCGCATACCACACCCCTAATGCTGAGACCCTCGCCGCAATGAAAGAAGCAGAGAGCGGAAAGTTGAAAGGCGCTACCCCTATTGATCTTTCCTCTATCGAAGCAATGGAAAAATCTCTTTAGTCTCATTCCGAGTTATTCGAATAGTACTTTTTCCTTTTTTCAAAAAAAGATTTGGCAATTCAAAAAATATTGCCTAACTTTGCACTCGCAAACAAGGTTCCATGGCCGAGTGGTTAGGTAACGGTCTGCAAAACCGTGCACAGCAGTTCGATTCTGCTTGGAACCTCTCTCAAGGCTGTTTCGCTCACGCGAAGCAGCCTTTTTCGTGTACTCACTCCACCGCCATTTCCACTGAACACTACCCTTCTCGCACGCGTTATAGAAGCATACACTCACACCCCTCCAATGAAGAACCTACTCATCTCAGCCCTCATGGCAGTATCAGCACTATTTTCAGCCTCCGCACAATCGGCCGACACTCTCCGCATCGACGGAGCAGTCGGGGCGCTCTACACCATCGTAGAGCGCCCCGCGGCCAAAGGAAAAGTTCCCCTCGTAATCATCTGCCACGGATTCAGCGGCAACTGTCAGCGGCCATTCATCCAAGACCTCTCCAAAAGCATAGTCGCACAAGGCATGGCCACACTACGCTTCGACTTCAACGGCCACGGCAAAAGCGACGGCGAGTTCAAAGACATGACCGTCCTCAACGAAATCGACGATCTCAAGCACGTCATCGCATGGGCACAGAGCCAGCCTTGGGTCAAAGACATCAGCCTCGTAGGCCACTCTCAGGGAGGCGTCGTAGTCAGCATGGTGAGCGGTGAACTCGGGGCCAAGACAATCAAAGCCGAAGTCCTCCTCGCTGCGGCCGCCGTCCTCCGCGACGACGCTCTACGCGGCAACACCATGGGAGCAACCTACGACCCCTGGAACTTCAAAGATGAATACATCGAGCTCCCCCACTCCCCCGAAGCCGGAGCACTACTCCTCGGCAAAAACTACGTCGAGACAGCAATCCGGCTCCCGATCTACGAAACAGCCGCACAATACACCGGCCCCACACTGATCGTACAAGGCACACACGACCAAGTCGTACCTTACACCTACGCCGAGCGCTACAACGAAAAAATTCCCAACAGCGAGCTCAAACTAATCCCCGACGAAAACCACGTCTTCTCAAAAACTCAGAAAGAAACATCCATTCTCGTCGCCGACTGGCTCCACTCAATCCTCTTGTAGCACACACCAACACTCAACATCCTTCTCATTTCAAGAAAGGGAATCCCAAACACCTTTGGGATTATCCCTTTCTTTTTGTAACTTTGTAGCCAGATCTCCACGCTGGGGAGCGAGACTCAATTGAGACCTCGCTGCGGCATGCGGGAGTCTGACGACATATAGAAAAGCGTGTATTGACGCTTTGTCTCTGGCTGTTTCAGAACTTCGAACACTCTTAAACAATTCATGCCACACGACAATGCAGCAATAGACGCCACGGGTATGTATATACCTATCCGGGCTCATTTCAAGCATC
>CAYYQS010000045.1:0-16595 GCA_964472555.1 uncultured Bacteroides sp. | reverse complement strand
CACTGTCGACAAACTCGAAGGGTGTACCACAGGTGTGAGCGCCGAAGACCGCGCAGCCACTATCCGCGCACTTGCCGACCCCACATCAACCCCCGCAACTTTCGGACGTCCCGGCCACATAAATCCTCTCTACGCTCAGGATCTCGGCGTTCTGCGTCGCAGCGGCCATACTGAGGCTGCTGTCGACCTCGCACGCCTCGCTGGCCTGTATCCTGCGGCAGCACTCATGGAGATCATGAGCGACGACGGCACCATGGCTCGTCTGCCCGAACTGCGCAAAAAGGCCGACGAGTGGGGCATGAAACTCGTATCTATCCGCGACCTGATAGCCTACCGTATGGCCAACGAGAAACTCGTCGAAGAGGGCGTCGAAGTCGACATGCCCACCTCCTACGGCCACTTCCGTCTGATTCCCTTCCGCCAGAAGAGCAACGGCCTCGAACACATTGCCATTATCAAGGGCGACATCTCCGACGGCGAGCCCGTACTCGTACGCGTACATTCGTCTTGTGCTACAGGCGATATATTCGCATCCAAGCGCTGCGACTGCGGCGAGCAGCTGCACAAAGCCATGGAGATGATCGAGAAGGAAGGTCGCGGAGCGATACTCTACCTCAATCAGGAAGGTCGCGGAATCGGCCTAATGGACAAAATCAAAGCCTATAAGCTTCAGGAAGAAGGTCTCGACACTGTAGAAGCCAATCTTCACCTCGGCCACGATGCCGACGAGCGCGACTACGGAGTAGGAGCTCAGATACTGAGCATGCTCGGTATCCGCAAAATGCGTCTGATGACAAACAATCCCGTGAAGCGTGTTGGTCTCGAAGGATATGGCCTCGAAGTGGTGGAGAATGTGCCTATCGAAGTAGCCCCTAACCCCTATAATGCACGCTACATGCACACCAAAAAGGTGCGTATGGGACACGATTTGAAGAAGAGCTGATTAAAATCGCGATAAAAGCCTCCTGAAGCGCCGCCAGCGGTTGCGAAGCGACACGACAAGGGGAGAGGCCGTCGAAGCGATGTCGCTCGACAGAGGGTCCGTAAACGAGGTCAGGACAGGCGCCTCTCCGAACTGCTCCGGATAGACCACCATAAGGTTGTTGTGCGAGTAGTAGCGCTGCAGGAATGTGGGCATCTCCGCCATTTCCGGACGGTAGGATACCGACTGTGGCCGCGCGGCGATCACCACGAAAAGATCGTCGTCGAGCACATCCTTACTCATCAGTATGAAGTCGTCCCAGCCTTCCGACGTGAGGAACTCCACGCGTATGCCATAGTTCTCGGTGTATATCACACCGCGGATTAGAGGCTGTGTTTCTGGAGGACAGCAGAAAATAATCCTGCAGCCTATCTGGCGTGTCAGTCGCGACAGATTGCGCACCCAGCGGCTGAATCCGGTCTCATACTGTGCTCCTGCGGGTACCCACACCACTATGCGTGTCACAGTGTTTGCCGGTATGAAGGTGCGCACTATCATCAGCATCTTGTTGGTGGAGCGGAGCAGTTCCTGCACCTTGTTGCCGAAGAACGAGTCGATTACCGTGGCGCGGCGGTGCATACCGAGCACTACCTCCGTTATCTCGCGCTCCTCGATAGCGTTGAGCACTCCTGTCACAGTATTAAGGTCGTAGCGGTCGAGCGGCTGCATGGTGATATTTGCCTGCGCCGCTGTGTTGCGCGCCACGTCGAGCGCCGCGGTAGCCACGGCCTTCGCCTGCGGGGAATTGTCGTTGCGAACGTGTATGGCATAGAAATTATGCGTACCGCGGTCGTTGCGCATAAGCACGGCCATTTCTACCAGTGCGCCTGCTGTGACAGGCGTAGCGGCTGCGATGAGTGTGTTGTTGCGGCGTGTGCGGCGCATGGGATTGTCGTTCCCTTCCTCTTCCATAGTCTTCACCTTCAGGCGCGAGGCGGCCGAGGATGTGATGATAGGAGCCAACGCACAGGTAAAGAGAATGACAGCTACGGTACTGTTGAGTATCTTCTCGTCGAACATCTCCAGACGGTAGCCTACCGACACTACTGCGAGAGCCACTGCGGTATGAGCAGCCGTGAGGCCGAACATCACATTGCGGCTGTAGGAGTCGAAGCGATATATTTTCTGTGCGATAAAGGCAGGCAGCCACTTGCCAGCAAGAGCCACCGAGAGCATTATTCCGGCGATCGCGAGGGTGGAAGTGTCGGAGAACACCCGCACATTTATCATCATGCCGATGCTGATGAGGAAGTAGGGAATAAAGAGGGCGTTTCCTACGAATTCTATCGACGCCATGAGTGCCGACCCTACCGGTACGTAGCGGTTCAGCAGCAGGCCTGCGAGGAAGGCGCCGAGCACCGGTTCAAGCCCTATGAGCTGCGCCGAGCAGGCCGCGAGGAATACGAGTACGAGCACAAACACATACTGCATCACCTTGTCGCCGTATTTCTTGAAGAAAGCGCGTGTTAGCCGCGGATAGGCGTAGAGAAGCACTGCCACCCACACTGCCAGACGCAGCATGAGAAGAGCTATTGCCGTGACGTTGAAGTATCCTTCGAGCCGTATGCTCACCGTCGCTCCAAGCACGAGCAGGGCGCCGATCACGGCCATGATAGTGCCCACAATGGCTATGAGCACAGCAGGCGATTTCGTAAGCCCGAAGCGCGCGACAACAGGGTAGGAGAGCAGCGTGTGCGAGGCATACATCGCGCCGAGAAGCAGCGACGTCGTGATATCAAGCTTGAGCAGGTACACGCTCGACACAACGCCAAGTATAAGCGGAATTATCAGCGTAAGCACTCCGAAGAGCAGCCCGCGGCGCAGGTTAAGCCGCAGATGATACATGTCAATCTCAAGGCCTGCCAGAAACATGAGGTAGAGCAGACCTACCTGACCGAAAATTGCGAAAGATGTATCGTTGTCGAGTATGTCGAAGCCGTACGGCCCCACTATTACACCCGCCGCAATCATGCCGATGATGTGCGGTATCTTGAGTTTGTTCAGCAGCAGCGGCGCAAGCAGGATTATGACCAGTACGATAAGGAATATCTGTACCGGCTGCGTTATCAAGGCTTGCGTGAGCGGTATCATCGGGCGGAGGGGAGGGTAGGGTGCTTAACTGGCGGGGGTGTGGCTGATTATGTAGAGGGCGATTTGCACGGCATTGAGCGCTGCGCCCTTACGGATCTGGTCTGCTACAGTCCAGAAAGAGATTCCGTTGGGATTCGACAGATCCTGACGCACGCGCCCTACGTATACCGGGTCGGTGCCTGCTGCTTCGAGAGGCATCGGATAGCCCAAAGCCTCGGCACGGTCGATGAGGATCACGCCCGGCGCTTCTTCGAACGCCTTCCTCACCTCTTCGAGAGTAGGATTGCCTTCCACTTCGGCCCATATGGCCTCGCTGTGCGCACGCATCACAGGCACCCGCACACATGTAGCGCTCACTTCGAGCGTAGGTGCATGCATTATCTTCTTGGTTTCATTGTGCATCTTCATCTCCTCGCGGGTGTAGCCGTTGTCGGTGAACGTATCGATGTGAGGGATGAGATTGTAGGCGAGCTGGCTCACGAATTTCTTCACCGTAGGCTCTTCGCCGCGCACAATCTGGGCGGTCTGCTCGGCAAGTTCGGTCATGCCTGTGGCTCCGGCTCCGCTGGCAGCCTGATATGTGGCCACATGCACACGTTTCACAGGCCAGTGACGGTGGAGGGCATTGAGAGCCACTACCATTTGGATAGTGGTGCAGTTAGGGTTGGCTATGATACCGCGTGGAGCATGGAAAGCGTCAGCGCCGTTCACCTCCGGCACAATCAGGGGCACGTCGGGATCCATACGGAAAGCGCTTGAATTGTCGATCATCAGGGCGCCCCGGCTCGTTATAACCTCGGCATACTCCTTCGAGACATCGCCACCGGCGGAGACGAAAGCGAAATCTATACCCTCGAACTGATCCGGATCGTGGCTTAACTCGCGCACCGCTTCTGTGGGCTCGCCTCGGAATGTGTACACACTCCCGGCGCTGCGTGCCGACCCGAAGAGCCGCAGCTCGTCTATTTCCATCGGCGAGGTTTCGAGTACCCGCAGAAATTCCTGCCCGACAGCGCCCGAGGCGCCAACTATCGCTATTTTCATTCTTGTGTCTTTATAATGCTTGTTATGAGCTGGCAAAATTACAAAAAAAATTGCATAGTTGTGGCGCTTCGGCGGCAGAATGTATGCCTTAGCCTGCGCTCTGCTCCGCTTTTTTCTTTTCGAGGAATTCGTTGATTCCGCACAGATGCTCGCGCACCTTGCCTCCTCCGAACTCATACACCTTCGTCACGAGGCCGTCGAGGAAGTCGCGGTCGTGGCTCACCACTATCAGCGTGCCGTCGAAATCGCGGAGTGCCTGCTTGAGTATATCCTTGGTCTTGAGGTCGAGATGATTGGTGGGCTCGTCGAGAATCAGCAGATTGATAGGCTCAAGCAGCAGCTTGATCATGCACAGACGCACTCGCTCTCCGCCGCTGAGCACCTTCACCTTCTTCTGGTTCTCCTCCCCGCCAAACATAAATGCCCCGAGCAGATCACGTATTTTCAGGCGTACGTCGCCCACGGCGATATCATCGATCGTCTGGAACACCGTCAGGTTTTCGTCGAGCAGCGACGCGCTGTTCTGGGCGAAATATCCTATCTTCACATTGTGCCCCAGCGTGAGCGTGCCGTCGTGGCTTATTTCTTTCATTATCGCCTTTACCATTGTCGACTTTCCCTCGCCGTTACGTCCGGCGAAAGCCACCTTGTCGCCGCGCTCAATGGTGAACGATGCATTAGAGAACACCGGCACGCCGTCGTAGCTTTTGCCCACACCTTCGGCTATCACAGGATAACTTCCGCTGCGGGGGCACGCTGGGAAGCGCAGGCGCAGGGCCGACGTATCCTCCTCGTCGACCTCCACCAGTTCAAGCTTCTCAAGCCATTTCACCTTGCTCTGCACCTGATAGGTCTTCGAATAGGTGCCCTTGAAGCGCTCAATGAATTCCCGGGCTTCGGCAATCTGTTTCTGCTGATCCTCGTATTGCTTCTGTTGCTGCTGGCGTCGCTCCTTGCGAAGCTCCAGATAGTGCGAATACCGCGCCTTATAGTCGTAGATACGGCCCAGAGTCACCTCTATCGTACGGGTGGTGATATTGTCGATGAACCGCCGGTCGTGGCTGATCACTACCACCGCCATGGGACTGTTGATGATGAAATCTTCAAGCCAGCCTATCGACTCTATATCGAGGTGATTCGTGGGCTCGTCGAGAAGAAGCACGTCGGGGCTCTGCAGGAGCAGCTTGGCGAGCTCTATGCGCATACGCCAACCGCCGGAGAAATCCGACGTCGGACGGTCGAAATCCGACCGCTTGAATCCGAGGCCGAGCAGAGCCTTCTCCACATCTTCCTCGAAGTGAGTCAGGTCGATAGCATAGAATTTCTCACTCACAGCCGACACCTTCTCTATCAGCGCCATGTAGGAGTCGCTTTCGTAGTCCGTACGTGTGGCAAGCTCATTGTTCATTGCCTCTATCTCAGCCTCCATTTCCTTGAGGTGAGCGAAAGCCTGCGATGCCTCCTCGAATACCGTGCGTCCGTCCTCCGTCATCAGATGCTGGGGAAGATAGCACACGGTGCAGTCCTTTGGCACCGACACCGATCCGCGCGTTGGCTGGCGAACACCGGCAAGAATCTTGAGCAGAGTACTCTTGCCCGCGCCGTTCTTACCCATTAACGCTATGCGGTCCTTGGGATTGATTACAAAAGATACATCCTTGAAGAGCGTGGTGCCCCCGAATTCTACCGTAAGTCCGTCGACTGATACCATATTTTTCGTTTACTCTGAAAATTTCTGCAAAGTTACGAAAAAATATGCGACAGCCCCTTACAGCTCCGCAACCAATGCCTCGGCCTGACTCTTTTCCATTAGCGCGGCATGATAGGAAATCCCCATTTTCCCTGCGGGATAGTCAATGCGGTGTAGGGTGCCGTCGGGATAAAGATACGTCACGGTCTTAGGTCTGTGTACTGCCTTCTTTGTAAGTGAGTTTAGCGCCTCTAAGGGCATCCCGGCACGCCACTCGTTGAATGCGATTATGTATGAGCCTAATGGTACGTTTCCCGAGGGGCCGTACACATCCTTATCCGTAACGGCAGCGACAGTCACAAAGTTGCCAAGACTTTCTCCTGAAGCGTCGTAGAAATCAGAACTGAGAGACTGCTGCAGACGGTCGTAGTGTCTTACTTCGCGGTGAAAACCGTCGACATTCACAGGCTCCCCGTCCACGCCGTAATATCTCAGTTCAATAGCGTTGCCGAAGCGGTCGCGCTCTATGGTCTGCCGTGCAAAGCCGCGATAGTTGAGCATCGGTTTGTCATCCACACCAAAGAATCTCACCTCTACCCCTTCTCCGGTTGGACCGTAATCCAGCTCGACCCTGAAAATTCCCTCGGGGCCAAGTTTTGCCTGCCCCTTATCGTTGTAGTAAGACGTTGTCGTACGGTTCCCGTAGCGGTCGTAAGAAGCTCGGTATTCAGCGAATCCCACACGGTCGTTCTCCATAAGAGCTTCGTTCTCGTCAAGGTAAACCTGCTTCACGAGCTTATCGTTCAACGTGTAATTACGAGCTTTTGGTGGTGTCGACGAAAGAAAGTTCCCCATTTCATCCAGAAATGTGTAGCACACGATGGTAGTATCACCGCTACGGTCATATTCCATAAGCTGAGTCGCGCAGAATCCACTGGCAACGCAGGGGCGGTTCTCGGCATCGTAATAGTCCGTACGTATTACTCTTCCGCGTGAATCATATTCCTGTCTATACCACGCATTACCAAACGATGAGTTTAAAAGTCTTCCTTCCTCATCAAGGTAGCGGTAGACGGTGATATTGCCGAATCTGTCGTATTCTAATTCCGACATGCAATTCCAGGTATCAGAGGATGTTAGTTCACCGTTGATGTTGTAGTTTTCCGTGCGGATGCGCTGACCTTTATCATTATAATAATTCTTTATGATCAGACCTCCGTCGTTTTGTACCACAACATCTCCGGCTGAATTATATGAGGCTGCCTTGACTATATTTCCGCGGGTGTCGTACTCAACCAAATATAGGTGGTCGCCGTCTTTATCGTCCACCGGCTCATAATCAGGCCCGAGTATACGTATTACCGTCCTATTTCCGCGGTCATCGAATTCATATTGATAGATTGCCGCTCCGCTATCATCGTAGGTAATACACCCGGCGGTGTCAACATTTATATATTCTATCCGGTTGCCGTGCTTGTCATATTTATTGATGCCACCCGCTGTGCCGTCTTTAGCGAATGTCGGGCGTCCATCAACACCAAGAAATTGCGAAGATAGTATGCGCCCCGAAGGGGTGAAAGTATAGCGTCTTTGTGCAACGCCTTCTTCATCGCTTATCGGATTACCGTCGGCATCGAAATAGCTGTAGCTGATGCAGTGACCGCCCTCATCATACTCATATCGGATCCGGTAGAGACCATCGGGTGAGTAGGTAGGTTCCCCATTGATGTCCAAATAGTAGATCTCTATCAGATTGTCGCGTTCATCGTATTCTCTCACAATCTTCCAGATGTTACCCAATTGAGCAAGAGGTCGCCCTTCGTGATCATAACTCGTCAATTCTGTCTTGTTGCCGCGGGTGTCATACTTAAATTCCTCAACTGCCACCCCGAACTCAGGCTTAAGGGGTTCTCCATCACTACCGTAATAATCGGTGCGAACCAAATTACCGTCGCTATTGTACGTATCTTTATAGGCTGCATACATAGCGTTGCCCGATTTACACATCGTCAGATTGCCCTCTTCGTCGAAATACCGTGCGGATATCTCACGTCCTGCCTTATCATAATCCCACTCATAGCGGTGTACTCTGGCATTATCTGTAGTTGGCTTCCCTTCGCGGTCATAGACACGGGCTTCTATACGCTTGCCTCTGCCGTCGTAGCGGAGACGCTCGATTGCGTACGAGCCGGTAAGATTGGCTATGGAATCGCGCTCGTCATAGTAAACGGCCTCTATCACACGCCCTTTGTCATCGAAGGTATTGCGCTTGATAGCTATGCCGGTGTCCTTGCAACCCGTTAGTTTTCCGTCCAAACCATAGAACTTCACCGCAGTGGCGCGTCCTTTGGCATCAGTCTCGACCTCTACGCTCGACCACAGATCTTCATTCATCGCCGGGTTGCCGTCGAGATCGACGCATTTGATCCCCGCTAAGGTACCGAAATCATTGTAGCTGTAGTTAATTCGTGCCACACCTTTCTTATTCGCCACCGGTTCGCCGTCGACCCCTAAGTACGAAAGCGACGTGCGCCGCCCGAGACTATCGAGAGTGAATGCGTAGCCGAAGATTCCGTTGTCGTCCGACGTCGCGCTACGCTCTATGCGAGCGTCATTGCTCGCATGGAAAGTCTGGCCGATTATGTAGCCGTTGCGGTCGCGGGTGTACACATATCGCGTTATGGTGGCCTGCCCGTCCTTATTCTGTCGGGTGATTCCCGAAAAATCGCCCGTTCCGTATCCCATGCCGGTGTGCTCCTGTGAGTGAATGATATCTGCCACAGCTGCAGCCACACCGTTGCGTTCCGAGAGCTGCAGACGCATTGCTACCTTCCCGTCGGCATTAGCGAAATTAAGGCGCACAGGCACACCCGACTCCTTTGAGTAGTCGATAGTGATGATTGGATAAGGATCTTCCACCAGATAGTCAGAAACGCGTGTCGGATAGCCGTCGGAATTGATGTATTCAACCTTGGTCAGACGTCGTTTCCACCCGTCAGCTTGCCCGATAGGGGCACGGTCGTAGCGGAACCGGTAGATGCCGCTCACCGCCCTGCGCTGTTCCGAAGAAAGTGGTACCACTCCCTCGGGTATACCGTTGCGGTTCACATAAGTAGCGAAGTACTCGTAGGTCGGGCGGTTGTATTCATACACAAATATTCCCGCGACAAGCACCACGGCGGCACATATCGCCGTAATGATCCGGTTGCGCCGCTGGCGCCGCTTGTGCCGCTGCCACAGTTGGTCAAACTTCACCCCGAGCATCGTAGCCACAAGGCGGATGAAAGCCCTCTCAGGCCCTATCTCGTGCACATTTATGCCTAACAGCTCCTTGTCGGGCGGAAGATTCAGCAGCGCCGGTGGGAAAGCCTCATCGTCAGGATTCTTTGCCCGAGGAGTTCCGGCTACTACGAAAGGAATTATGCGGTCTGTCTTTCCCTCGTCGATGAAAGTCTGGATTTCGGCATTCACCCACTCCGATTTCGTTGCCGCCGGTGAGCATATCACTATCAGATAGCGCGACTCATCAAGCTCCTTGTGGAGCTGCTCGGCAAGTACTCCTCCTCCGAGGTCGGTGTTGTCGCGGAAGATAGGACGCAGGTAGGCTCCGGTGATATGCGCCTGCGTGCGGATCACAGACGGAAGCCGGTATGCCTCAAGTTTGCGCTGGAGCCATTTGGCCCAACGCTCATCTTCGCGTTTGTAGCTTATGAAGGCATAATTGCTGTACTGTGCTGGGGTAGACTGATCGGTCATAATGGTGATTTATTTTCTTCGTATAGCTTTCTGTGCGAGGAAACGGTGCCCTATGCGGCAGTAGAGACACTTGCGCGGCTGGCAGTAATTCCGCCGGAGCTGAACCAGAGCCTGCGACGTGAACGCATCATCGCACTGCACACCGGCGGCGGTGAAAAGGCGCACTATGCTGTTGTTTTCAGCGGGTACGCTCTGCAGGAGATCCACGGCGCGCTGCGTGAGTTCCTCATGCCCCGTCCGGCAGCCGTAGGCGTGTAGCACGGGGGCAACCACATTGATTATCAACGAGTCGGTCGAACTGCGGCTCAGGGTATTGATACGCGAGGCTGCCGGTGGACCGAAGGAATACCGGCGCGCCCAGTAGCCCGTAAGTGGGAAATCGAAGAGACTCCGGGCATCATCGGCATTACGCACTCCGGGCAGACTGTAGCTCACTTCGAAGCCGCCCGACACGAGCGCAGCAAGTGTGGCTATGCGGCGGTGAGGAAAATTCTGTGGGCGCATCCTGGCCATTTTCCACCCCGGGTCGCGCAGGGGCTCAAGGCCGTATTTCGCCCGGGCAAAATCGTAGTCGCGCTTTAGCGCCGACACATATGGATCTTCGGGATATTGTGCAATAGCCTTATCTAATAGTCCCGACTGTCCGAAAAGCATAGCCTCTACCATACCGGCGTCGCCGCGGTGACGCATAAGACAGCGCAGGGGCGTGGCCGCAGCCAGACGCTCGAAAGGATCGGAATTGATGCCGAAGCCGAGGGCGCGCGCAAGAGTCGCGTAGATTGTCTGCTGCCAGTCGCCCTTGAACCGCTCAAGCCAGTCGAGCACTCGCTCCGACTTCTGGTAGAGACGCTCGAATGCCAAGGCCGAAATCCAGTCGCCCAGATAGATTCGGGGAAGTGTGAGCAGATGTGCCGCGCACGGAAGTTCCGCCACAGGATTATCCACCATTTCATGGTAGCGCTCGCTGAAATCCGCAGCGCACGGCATCACTATCTGCGGTATCTCCGCACCGTCCTTGCGCCGTATGCGCGTATCGTCATGCTCCACCACATGGAGCACCACGGTATCATAGGCCGGATCGGAGTCATGCCCGTGGCGATGCCAGTCGGAAGCGCGCACATGCACCTCCACATTTCCTGCCCACACGCGCTCGCCGATGCGTATCTTCGCATTGAAGAAATCAGGCCCGGCGTCGGTGTTGAGAAGCCCCGGATCGAGCACATCGACCCGCTGGCCATCTACAGTGGCCATATCCGACGGCAGCCAAAGTCGGTGCTGCCATACATATTGCATCAGCTTCTCCATGCTATCGGCTCCCGGTGGGGGAGTTGGGGAGCGATTACAGCTCGCGAAGCTCGGCCAGGCGGGCTATGTACTTCCCTATGATGTCGAATTCAAGATTTACCTTGCTTCCTTCCTTGATAGTGCGGAAGTTGGTGTGCTCGAAAGTGTAGGGTATGATTGCCACGCGGAATGAATCGGCCGTAGAGTCGCACACCGTGAGGCTTACGCCATTTACGGTAACGGATCCCTTTTCAACAGTCATATATCCTTTTGCAACCATTTCGGGCGAAACACTGTATTTGAACGTGAAGTAGGTGCTTCCGTCGAGCTCTTCTACCTTGACGCACTCTGCTGTGGTGTCCACATGCCCTTGCACGATGTGACCGTCGAGGCGGCCGTTCATGAGCATCGAGCGCTCGAGGTTCACAAGATCTCCCGGCACGAGGAGGCCGAGGTTGGAGCGGTCAAGCGTCTCCTGGATAGCGGTCACGGTATAGCAATTGTCCGGCAGAAGCTTCACTACTGTGAGGCACACGCCGTTGTGTGCCACCGACTGGTCGATGTGGAGCTCGTCGGCAAAGGAGCATTTGATCGTTAGGTCTACGTTGCTGCCCTTGACCTCGATTCCGGTCAGGGTTGCGGCTTCTTCAACTATTCCTGAAAACATATCTTTTCTATGCGTTGTTTTTTCAAAATGTTATGGTAAGCGTCTCTCCTGGAGTGAATTCCACATTGAAGAGAAGGTTGTTCTCATGTACTTCAAAGTGCGTTTTACGGCCGTTTACAGTCACTTTCTTCGGCATCGCGCGCAGGCAGTGGAGCGCCATATGAAGGCGTATTTTTGCGGGAGCCCCTTCGTAGCTTCCCTCCGAGCTCACGGTGAGGGTAGAACCTCCCTCGGCAACATCGCCCTTGAAGGTTATCAGTCGGTACTGAGCTTCTGCAAGTGTTGAGGGCGACATGCGGTTGTCGTCAAAGAGTGTGTAGCTGCTCTCTCCCTCGGGCTGCACATACCAGTTGATAGTATATTCGTCGGCGCGGTAGTCGCGCGTATTGTCCATGGTATAGTCTGCCGTAGGTATGAAGGCTCCGCGGCGGATAAAGAGCGGGAGCTTCTCGATAGGAGCGGGATAATCTTCTATTGTAGTCCCTCCCTCGTATGTAAGCGAAGGATTGTAGTAGTCAACCCATTCGGCATCGGCCGGGAATGTCACAGGGCGCGACACGGCGTTCTCCTGCATCACAGGGGCTACAAGTACGCTGCTGCCCCACAGATATTCGTCGGTTATGCTGTCGTAGGCTCCGTGGGCACTCTCCTCAAAGTCCAGAGGGCGCACAAGCGGATAGCCGAGCGTAGCGTTTTCGTATGCCAGAGTGTAGTTATAGGGCAGCCAGCGGTAGCGCTCCCGCACAAGAGCCTTAAGTATATGGGAATACTGTGGATAGTGATAGGGCTCGGCAAACTGTGTGGCATGTGTGCGGAAAACGGGCGAGAAAAGGCCGCACTGCACCCAACGGACGTAAAGTTCGGGAAGATAGGCGTGCTCGGGATCCACTGCGAAGCCTCCCAGATCGCTGCTCATGTAGCCCAGACCGCTCAGACCCGAGTTAAGCATTATCTTTACCTGTGGCTGAAAGCCTCCCCACGACCGCGAAACGTCGGTCGACCAAGGAAACACACTGTGCCGCTGAAGACCGGTAGTACCGCCGCGCATCAGCGTCATAAGACGACGGTCCGGATATTGCTCGGCAAATAGTTCGCTTATTATACTGCTCCAGTCATTGCCGTATTTGTTGTGGTACAGGCGCGCGGTAAGGCCATTTGCGTGCATTCCGCTTTCGGGGTGCACCTCGGGTTCTCCAAGGTCGCCCCACCAGCCTGCCACACCCATGTCGGTCAGTTGCCGGTACCGCTCCCTGAGCCAGCGGCGCGTGTCCGGATTCGATACGTCGAACATCGCTCCTTCGCCAACCCATATCGTCACAGGCTGAATGCCCGTACCGGTCGAATCGCGAACGAATAGACCTTGCGGGGCAAGCTCGTTGTAGTTGTCCACTGCCCGGCCATTGGTAAGCACGTAGGGCTGGGAGATAGGTATCAGGTTCACGCCTAAGGTCGAGAGGCTGTCGAGCATACCCTTGGCGTCGGGCCACTGTATCGGATCCCATTCAAGTCGGCCCATGTCCTCTTCCTGGCCGTACCAGTAGAGATCAAGTACGATGCCGTCGAGCGGATAGCCCTCCTGCTTAAGCGAGTCCACCACTGCAAGAGTCTCCGCCTGAGTCTTGTAGCCGTATTTCGAGGTGATGTAACCCATTGCCCAGAGCGGTGGAAGTGGCTGGCGACCCGTCAGGTCGCTCATCGCCGACGTTAGCTGAGCCATGTTCTTTACTCCCGAGATATAATAATATGTTATAGGAGCTTTGCTCTCCGAAATATACTGAACGGGATTGTCGAGTATCATTTCGGCGGCGGCGTAATCGTCGAATACTATGCCGAATCCGTCGGCCGAAAGGAACAGCGGCATCGTGATATTCATCTGATTGATCCGCGGATCACCCTCGGTGTAGCCGTAGTTCTGGCGGTTATACATCACCAGAGTGTCGCCCCGAAGATTGTATTTATGTCCGCGTTCACCTGCACCGTACACCGAGGCGTCGGAGCTAAGCGTAAGGCAGATTTCATTCCGCCCTTCGGTGTTGCGTACTCCTTGGTCTATAACCGTCTTGCCTCCGCCGGGAGCAGAGAGCGTCAGTGCTCCCCCCGGCATTAGTATAGCCGTCACGCCTTCTACCGTAGTGAGTTTATCGCCCATGGGCGATACCGTGGCGCACATCTCGTCGGGAGCGAGCTCAAGAACCGATTGAACCGGAGCCGGACTCTCGCCGGGAGCCGTATTTTCCACCTTGATGATATAGGGCGTTATCGCCGTGGCACGAACACTGCGGCCGTCTTTTGTCGTTCCGCTGATCTGGCACGGTGTCTGCGCAAATGCCGGAGTAAGAGCGGCGGCTACAGCGGCTGCAAGCGCTAATAGTCTGAGTTGGAATGTCATGGGGTAGTTAAGGATCTATCCAGTAAGTATAAGATAACCAGTTTATTGAATCATCGCCTTCGGCGTTGTAGTTCGGATTGTGAGCACCCGTACGCGGGTTCCTCTTGCTCTTTGAGCCCTTCACAGCCTCTATCACCGCAGTGAAATTGCGCGATGAGGAGAGCAGGGGAGCCCAGTAGTCTTTCAGGCGCTCGAAGTTGTAGGTGTTGAGATCATCGAAAAGTCCTTCGAGCCCCGGAGTCTCAGCCATTCCTGCGCGAGTCCACTTTTTGTTGCCGTCCAGATATGCCACAGCAGCTTTGTAGTCGGTCACAGTGGCCGTAGGAGCTACCGCAGGCTCGGCTTCTTCTGCCTTGCTATCTTTCTCAACCTCAGCAACGGGAGCCTCTGCAGGAGCTGCCGTCGGTGCTTCTTCTTTTTTAACTTCCACGGGAGTTTCAGTCGGAGTCTCTTTCACTTCCGCACTATCTTTATTGCCGCGGAGTCCCGATACCAGACACCCTATCACAATACCGGCGAGAAGACCTAAGATACCGAACCAGATGTGACGGTACCGGCGGAAGAAATCCTTCTGCCCCCCTACATAATAGAGGTTGTTGCACGTCGACATACCCTCGGTAATCACTCCTCCGGCCACGGCATAGCCCTCGATAGGACATGCACTGATAGGTTTGCGAGTCTTCAGGTAGATATGTATAGGCTCCGAAGGATCCGGAGTGTCAAGCGGTAGATCGAAGCGGTAAGTGCGTCGTTGGGCCTTGAGCTGCACCTGCGATACCGACGTCGAGGCCAGATCCATAGTCCCCGAGAAAGTGGCATATCCCGGAGCGGATATTTCCACTCGCGCCGAAATAAGATCGGCGTAGGCAAAAGGCACAGCCTTGTCGATCTCGACATCATTCACCTTGATGCTGACATCTCCCACACTCTCCTGGCTTCCCTGCATAGTGACGTGGAACGACGACGGCGACACAAGCTTCTGCGTCTCAGTCGTATCCGGTGGCGTGATGCGCAGTTCACTGTCAGCCCTATCCGCCCGTACGGTCTGGCGGATAGCGTCGAATCCCGGTTTGTGCCACTCTATCTCGATATCAGTATCTATAGGAATTACCGCAGGTTGTGTAAACTTCTTGCGCTGCAGATAAGGCGCGAAACCCTGACGTGTTTTCTTCGGTGGCAGTAATATTGCAGTCCGGATCAGCCGCTTGGGTGTGATATTGTATTCCGGATCGGCCCCACGGCAGTCTTCCGAACGCTCGAACAGTAGCACTCCGGCATAGTGCGGGAACCCCGGCTGATAGAACCGTACGCCAGCATAATCCTCAAGCGTGGGAGCGCCACCCCCGAGATACGCAAAAGCATAGTGCTGGCCGGACGACGACGGATGTCGGCCTGCGAGATCATTCTCTCCATACTCAGTAGACAGCGCCTGGCGCAGCTGCCATACTTCATCCCCCGACGGATCATTTCCCTCGGGACTAAGCATTCCGCCTACCTCCGCCACGGTGTCGAGCACCTCGGCCGAAGAAATCTCTGCGACGGTAGGTACAAATAGGGTGGCGGCGATATAAGTCCCCTTTTCCCGGGAAGCTATAGTGCGGATTGCCGACAGCAGCAATCCCTCGTCGCAGTAAGACACCAGATAGAGAAGGTGACTCTCCGAAAGATCATACTCCAACGTTGACAGCGCAGGACGATAGTCCGCCACATGGCGGCTTACCTCCTCCGACGGATTGATATTCAGCACACTGCTCAGTCCGTTGAGTGTCTTGGTGATATATAGTTGGAGCTTTGCCATTCGTCCCGCTTACTTTTTCACGCCTCCTGCTCGAAGGTCACGAACGAGCGCCACATAGAGCCCAGCATCATCTTGATGCAGTTCTCTACAATGTATTCCTTCGACACCTCTTCATCCAGAAGGAAAGAATACTCCATGCGGATAGCGTCGTTGCGCACCACCGCGGTGGGCATGTGGTGGGTGCAGTTATGCCGGTTCGCCAGCATGTAAAGATCGCCTTTCGGCTCATAGCCGGGCGATCCGGCAGCATAGCTCAGCCGGTTGTTGTTGACCGTGATGAAAATCACCACATTGTGTGCGAAGTCGTCGTCGGCTCCCTGCACAACGATCAGATCGCCGTCTTCGTCCACCTGAGTCGCTACACCGATCTCATCGAGGTAGCCGCGGATAAGGTTAAGATCTATTGTCATTTGTGATTATCTACAGATTATACACTCCATTCCACACCGTCCTTGGTGTCTTTCACTGAGAATCCGAGCGCTGCCAGACGGTCGCGGATAAGGTCGGAAGTCGCCCAGTCCTTCTGCGATTTGGCGTTGGCGCGCACCTCCAGAAGAAGATCCACGGCGCCGCGGTAGGGCTTGAGCGAGTTGCCGTCGGCGGCAGTCCCTTCGGGGAGTATGCCGAGGATTTCCACAAGGAAAGTATCCATGAAGCGGCGAAGAGCGTCGATATCCGCCTGTGTGGCTGTTGCCGTGTGATCCTTGATAGAGTTGATGATCCGCACCGCGTCGAAGAGCACACCGATCAGCACCGGAGTATTGAGGTCGTCGTCGAGAGCTTCGTAGGCACGGCGCTCGAGATCGCTCACGTCTACTGTCGATGTCTCCGAAGCCTTCAGCTCGCCCAGTCGACGGTAGCCGTCGAGCATACGCCCGAGAGCGGTTTCGGCCG
>CAYYQS010000044.1:0-16864 GCA_964472555.1 uncultured Bacteroides sp. | reverse complement strand
TGATGTTGGGGAGTCTTCGGCGTTGGCGGGGTTTCATTTCTCTTACCTTTTTTTGGTGCAAAGGTAAGTGATGAAATGCGCCGATGATGTGTGGAAATCCCGGAATCCGGGAAATGTGAATCACCCGGAGACAACCCCCGGTGCCTATGAGAAATAATGAAAAAAATTTGCATTTGCCACAAAAATTGCATAAATTTGTGGCAAAATAAAGATCTCAATGAGCGGATACGAGTACATAAGGACTACCATAGAAGGTGCAGGAAGAGGCCGCATCTTCTTTCCGGATGATTTCTCGGCTAAGGAAAGCAGCGACACGATTCGGTCTGCTTTAGTACGCTTGTGCGATGATAGAATTATCATCAGACTTGCCCAGGGTATCTACTATTATCCGGTAATTGATAAGAAATGGGGAATGGGTATAATATACCCGTCTATCGATGATATAGCTCAGGCTATTGCTGATAAGGAAAAATGCAGGATTGCTCCAACAGGATCTGCAGCATTAAACGCACTGGGACTGTCTACCCAGATGCCGACAAATGTAGTCTATTATACGGATGGTTCTCCCAGAAATATCAGGATTGGGAACGGACGTGGTCTTTTATTCAAGAGAAGCACCGACATGAAGAGATTCGCCTACAAGAACAAGATGATGGAACTTGTGGTTGTGGCACTCAGAGAAATCGGAAATGGGAAAGTGTCTGAAGAAGATAAAAAGATTGTGGCCGGACATCTTAAAAGTGTCAGTGAAGATGATTATTTACATGACCTTACTCTTGCGCCGGTTTGGGTCCAAAAAATTTTAAAAGAACTGAGATGAAATTCATAGATATAGATTCATCAGAAAGACGGCAGATTCTTGACAGCCTCCAAACAAAGATAGGCCTCAAGTCGGCCATTATCGAAAAAGACTGGTGGGTGACCGCTGTGTTACGAGCTCTTTTTCAGTTGCCTTATAGCCAACATCTTTCGTTTAAAGGGGGAACAAATTTGAGCAAATGCTGGAACCTTATAGAGAGGATGAGTGAAGATGCTGACATCGGCATAACAAGAGAATTTCTTGGATACGAAGGGAAGCTCAGCAAAACACAGATAAGCGACAAGTTAAGGAGGGCTGCCTGTACGTTTGTAAGGGAGAAGCTCCAGTTTGACTTACGGGAGCAGATGATCGAGGACGGTATCGACGCTGAAAAATTCAAAGTCTATGTCAATATCACTCCTGTAAGCACCACGGACCCGGAAGTTATTTTCGTAGAGTATGAACAGACTGCTTCCCCGGTAAACTATATACCGCCCATAGTAAAAATTGAAGTGAGTGGCCGGTCAATGGCAGAGCCAATAGAAGACGTATTGATAGATTCCTTTATCGACAGTGCAGTTCCGGAAGCAATATTCGCTGAACCAAAGTTCCCGGTAAGGGCTGTAATGCCAAAGCGAACCTTCCTTGAAAAGATATTCTTGCTGCATGAGGAATTTGCCAAGAGGGAGGGACTGATACGTGTAGACAGAATGTCACGTCATCTTTATGATGTCCACAGGATGTTAAGCACCCCGATTGCAGAAGAGGCGTTGGCCGACAAAGACCTATATGGTACGGTTATTGAGCATAGAAAGGCATTCATTGGTCTGAAAGGCTTCGATTACTCAACATTAGGCAAAGCTACCCTTAATTTCATTCCGCCGGAAAGTGTCTATGACGCTTGGAAGAGGGATTATGAGACGATGCAGATTGAAATGATCTATGGACAGTCTCTCCCATTTGACGAAATGATTTCTGAACTGAGAAGTTTCAACGATCGGATCAATATGGAATAGTATATTCCGGACTTTCTAAGATAACTAACTGGACACAACCCTCCGCCTGCGGCTACGGTTTGGGCCGGGCTACGATTTGACCGGCGGCGCTTCGCGGCGCCCTTTGTTGAGTACTGTTTCGGTGCAAAAACTCCCGGGGATGCCCGGGGCATCGCCGGGAGTGTATCATGATTACAAGGGTGTGGGATCAGAAGCGGAAGCCTGTTGATACCACTATATTATTCTGTGTGGTGGCAACTTCGGCAGAGGGTGTGTTTCTGTAATTTTCGAAGGGGGTGTATGCGCGGAAGGTGCCTGTGCGGTGTGAGTGTTGATACGCTAAGTCGATGTACCATGAGCGGTATTTGTAGCCTGCACCTAAGGTGAATGTGTTGGTGTCGCCGTGGAAGGTGTAGGAGGGATCGGTACCGCTTGTATAGATTGTGGATTCACCGTTCATGGCCGAGTTGCGGACGGCTGTGCTCTGCCAGTTGTAGCCAGCTCGAACGCTGAAGGATGAGTTGATGCGGTATTCTGCGCCGATACGTATGATATTGGCGGCCTTGAAATAGTCCTTTATATCGGTGTTGGCGTAAGTGTTTTCTACGAAGGTGCCGGGGAAGGTAGAGGACTGCTCTTTCATGCTCATGTTGTCGTAGGCTACATGCTCGTAGTCGAGGCTGAGAATTGCCTGCCCTGCGATAGTGGTGGAAATACCGGCCATTAAGCGCCAGGGAGTGCTCAGACGCGAAGCATAGCTGTAGTCGGGAGTATCGACGGAGCTGCTGTTGGGAGTTTCACCATTAGGAGTGTAATTGTAGTAGACTTCGCCATAGCCGCTGTGATTGAGTCGCAACCAGGTGGGGGTGTGGAAAGCGACACCTATACGGAGCCATTCCTCGGGGCGGACAATTACACCAAGCTTGAGGTTGACACCGCTGCCTGACACATATCGGTTGTTGTAGAGGTTGAAGCCTGCACTACCCGAACTCAGGGTCTCGTTTGCGCGATTGAATACGAGAGCATCGGCCATACTTTCGGAGTAGTTGCTCTCCGAAGAGTAGCTGAGGTCGACGATTCCAAGGCCGAGACCCCAGTAGACGATGTCGGAAACGTTTCCTGCAATGTCGATGTTGTATTCGTCGATGTATCCACGCTCACGTGCAGAGTAGAGAGCATCGCCCACTGTTCCATTCTTATAGAGGCCTGCGTAGCTGTAATTGCTACCGTCGTTGTTGATCATGTAGGCGTTATAGGCGAGAGCCGAGAGCCAGTCAACTCCGGTGATATAGGGATTATCCTGATCGGAAGAGAGGAGGTCGTCGCTGTGAACGCCGTTGGTATACGAGGCAATGTAGTTGGAGAGAGATGTTTCTGTCGGCTCATTATGGGAGTAAGAGAGACGATCGAACGAAGCGAGACGATTGTAGCTCACGCCCCACTGAATAGCGCTGAGAGTACCGCTGAGGTTCATAACGCCCACATAGCCGAAGTTGTCGAAGTAGGCGCGTGTTTCATTATCTTTCCAGCTGGCGAGACTCGTTTTTGAGGAGTAGTTTCGCGGGGAGATGCTGAAAGTGAATCCCAAGTCGCTTGAGCGGTAGATGCCAAGCCCTGCGGGGTTCTGAGTCATAGAAGAGATATCGCCTCCAAGGGACGTGAAGGCTCCGCCCATTCCCACGAAGCGGGCAGTACCCCTGAGCTGGACAGGGGTGAGCATATAAGCGTCGACAGCAGTCTGGGCCGAGGCTCCGGCAGTAGCCAGAGCGACGATTCCCAATGCCGATAGTATCCTTGATTTCATAACAGACAGTTGAAATAGTAGAAGTGGATATTAAGATTATCTGCGACCGCGACCACCGCCGCCTCCGCCAGTGCTTCGGGTGCCTCCACCGCCGCTATATCCGCGCGAACCACCTGAAGAAGGACGGTAAGAGGGAGAGCTGCTACGGCTTGAAGAACTGTTGTGATAGCTCGGACTCGAACCGCGACGGTCGTGGCTTGATGATGAGCCTGTACTCTGAGAATGTGAAGGGGTAGAGGGCCGGTTGTTGACCGAAGAACTGCTTCCGGGGCGAGTGGTAGGAAGCCCCATATTTCCGGGGCGCGTCGATGTGGAATTCGGCTTATTGTAGCTGTTCCATGAATTTACGACTCCGGGGCGAGCGCCGTAGTTGGGACGTTTGCCTGCCGAAGAAGAAGCTCCTGAATAGGGGCGATGCGGACGGCTTGCTCCGGGCGAATTCACTGCCCAGCCGGGACCGGGATGCCCACCGTGACCGGGGTGGAAGCCGGGATGAGGTGGACGCGGAGCCCAACCGGGACCTACGGTCCAGCCCCAGTTCCAGCCCCAGGAAGGACCGTACCAAGGGGAACCCCAGCCGAACGAGAAGTCAAACCAGGGATCGTAGCCCCAGCCGAAACTCCACGAGGGCCAGCTGTAGCTGTAGCGCCATGGGTAATAGGGCGAATTCCAGCCCCATGAGTTCCAGCCCCAAGAGTAGGGATTGTTGTCGATGAGATAGATGTTTACTTCGGGTTGCTGAGAAGCCGAAGTGTAGTAATACTCGATAAGCTCGTTGTCGCCCGACTCAGCCACGATCTCAGGATTATGGAATCGCTCGAGACGGCGGGTATATGAGAAGTCGCCTCCGGTGCTTGCAGTAGTATCGATTGCGGCGGTACCGGCGTCGGTACGACGGTTGTACGTGTCGACGTCTACGGTAAGCGGCATCGAAGAACCGGCCGAGTAGGAGTCGGAATATTGGGCAGCCTGAGCGCGATACGCATCAGCCTGCTGCTGCTTGAGCTGTGCCTCTTTCTTCTGCTTTTCCTTGGCTGCTTTCGAGGGCGAATAATAGAGGTCATCGTAGGGGTTCTGAGCCACGGCTGCGACAAATGTCAGAGCAGAAGCGAGCAGAATGGTGAGTGTTCTCTTATTCATTGCTGTAATCCTTTTTATTATATTCTCTTAGACTGCCACCATGGGGACAGGTTTAGTCTATTTTGGGCAAATATACAGATTTTTGTTGGATTTAGCTCTGGAAAAGTGGAAAAATAAACACTTTTTAGCTAATCAAGCCGCCGAAACGGTGACTCGCTTGAGTCAGGGCTCCGGCGGCAGAGTGAATCATAGTTGAGTGTCTTATATCTTATTTCTCGATAGGGCGCATTTCGTAGGAGGCTAAAGCGATAGTAAAGCCCCAGTAGATAAATGCGATAGAGGTGAGGAACGATACCATGAGCATGTTGCTGACATATCCGGCTTCAAGGAAGAAGAACCCGATGATGCAGAGGATGATACCGTTGATAAGGCCGAGCCACCAATACTTTCCACGGCTCCCGGTGGCTGCGCCGATAAAGGCCTCAATGCCCCAGAAAATGAAGATGATAGCCAGGAAGTAGGGGAAAACGACTTCGGAGAGGATGATGCTGCGCACGAGCATGAAGCCGATAAACATATCGATTACGCCGCCAGCAATCCACCAGCCCCAGCCTTTTGCGTGATTAGGACCGGCAGCTACACAAAGTTGAACAATACCGGCAAGAACGAGAAGCCAGCCGAAAATCTGGGAAGCTACAGCATAACCAGCTGCAGGCCAAAACCAATAAGCAAAACCTCCGATAACGAGGAGAATGCCCACAAGCATCACAACCCACCACAGGCGGGAGGTGCCGAGATAGTTGAGATTGATGTCTTTCATAACTAAAAGAGTTAAAACGTTAGTTGAATTTTGGATATTTGTCTGTTTATGAAATTCTAACAATCACTCACCTCTTTTAGTTTGAAATTCAGAGCATTTTTTGCTCACTCAGCTCCAAGAGTCTTCTTTACCGCTTTGCGGATGCGTGCCGCCTCGGGGCCGTTGCGCCGGAGCAGAGATATTACTCCGGCAATGTAGGCGTCATTGTGTTTGAATCCACAGAGCTGGGCCACGTTGCTGTTTATCAGCATCGATTTCCGGTTGAAAACTCTGAGAACCGCTTCGTAATCGCCACTCTCAATATAGCTGTGGAACGAACGGCACATTGCTTCGTAGGTAGCCCGAGGCTGGAGTTCTTCAATGAGCCCGGCGATGTGAGATTCGAGGGTGTTGATGTCGGAAAACCTTCCGTCAATGCGATATTCCACCGTCCGTTTCATCCTGTGGCGTGTGTGCTGGAGAGCCTGCTGATGAAGATCGGCCTTAAAGAGCGAGAGCACGGCTTTCCTTACCTTGGTAAAGACCCGGTCGGCATTCTTTCCCATTGCGTCGGCCATAGTCTTCACAACATCTTCTATGAGGAAGATATTTTCGATCTCGGCGACTTCAGGCACCATAATCTTTTTCCGGCGCAGATAAGCTACCTCACGGTCGTCGCGCCGGTCGCGGTCGACAATGCCGAAGGAATCCATTTTATGGAAAGAAGTGAGATCGTTGAATGTACGGGTTGACTCAATCACTTTGTTGCAGCTGCCAAGCGACTTGACGGTGAAATCGGGAAATATAAGAGGATAGAGCTTTGCATCGATCGAATGATTTCCGTCGCCCTCGATGAAGAGGATGGGTTTCCGGGCTCCGACAAGAGTCATATAGAGCTCGGGGGAAATGCCCGTCTCCGGCGGGAGGATATCGTAATCCCAACTTTCAGTGGCCGGGTCGCAGTCGCGTACCCACACTACAGGAGCACCATTGCGCGAGGATGCAAACTCGGTATCGTGTGTGGTGTAGCAGAAAATGCAGTCGCTCCGGAGTGCCTCGAGCCTGTTCCACAGTGAATTGGTGAGGGTGGGATGAAGGAATATTTCCGGGGAATCCACGAAAATCACGCCCCCCTTGGGAGCATAGAGCACAGCTCCGGCGTAATATAGTACTGCTCGTTCGCCGTCGGAGAGGCGGAGAGGAGAGTAGGCTGTCATGTCGAGACCGCGAGAGAAGAGGATTTTGCCGCTGTCGATAAGTACACGGTTGCCGGGAAAGACGTCCTGCCAGAGTGATATCACGCTATCCAGACGTGTCTTGCGGAGTTCGGTAGCTCTACCGTCGGCCGCGGCGAGCTTATAGCCGATGAGGTTAACCATTTCATCGTGCATGAGCTGTGCGAGGATAAGCTCGAGCATTGTGGGATGACTTTCACCCTTCTCAGCTTTTTCAATGACCATAGGAGAGAAGCGTTTCCTGAGGCTTGCAGGCATTTCGCTCCAGCTCGAACGACGGTTGTAGAGGGCATCGAGAGCTGAAATCATGAATGCCTTCTCTCCGAGAGAATTTGCGGTCGCTGCAGTAAAACGGGTCTTACCGGCACCGTTGGCACCGATTATCACTAAGCATCTTGATGAGCCCGTGTCGAGTATTCGCGAGTCCGAACCGTCGCGTCGGAGCGGAAGTGTGATTTCCATAGGAAGGTGTTTTTAATGGCTATAAAGTTAGAAATAATACCTCGAAAGAGACCTATGTTTAACCAATATTAATAAACCAAGATTTGGCTGACTATTAAAAATAAATACTCCCGGAGTCGGTTTTTTTCGTAAATAATAGTTACCTTTGCAGTCGGAAGAAGACTTCCGTTTCCTTCCACTTATACCTTGAATCATCATTATTATCCTAAATTAAAATCGTTTACACACGCTAATGGCAACAGCAGTTAAGGCGCAAGGCGCCCCGGCGAAAGGTAATATCGTGGCTATCGTAGCCATGTTCTTCCTCTTCGCCATGATTTCATTCGTGACCAACCTGGCGGCTCCGCTCGGTACAATCTGGAAAAATAACTACGAGTGGTCGGGCATGCTCGGCAACATGATGAACTTCCTCGCGTACCTTTTTATGGGTATTCCGGCAGGCAATCTCCTCGTTAAGATCGGCTATAAGAAGACCGCCCTCTATGCAATGGTGGTAGGTTTCGTCGGCCTTCTCTTCCAGTATCTCTCCGGCGTATTCGGCGCAGAGACCGGCCTTTTCGCAGTAAGCGGCCAGACCGTAACGCTCAACTTTATCATCTATCTTCTGGGTGCCTTCATCTGCGGTTTCAGTGTGTGCATGCTCAACACCGTGGTAAACCCGATGTTGAACCAGCTCGGCGGAGGCGGTAACACCGGCAACCAGCTCGTGCAGACCGGCGGTTCGTTCAACTCTCTCGCAGGAACGCTGACACCTCTCTTCGTAGGTATGCTTATCGGTCAGGTAACTGATACTACCTCCATGAGCGATGTTTCTCCTCTTCTGTTCATAGCAATGGGTGTGTTCGCAGTCGCTTTCATCATCATCAGCGCAGTGGCTATCCCCGAACCTCATCTCCACAAAGGCTCAAAGGCTGCCAAGACCAAATCAAAACACAGCCCCTGGAGCTTCCGCCACACCGTGCTTGGCGTATTAGGCATTTTCTTCTATGTAGGTCTTGAAGTGGGTATTCCGGGCGTGCTTATCTTCTATCTGAGCGACAGCGCAGCATCGGGTATCACTGAAAATGCTACGGCAGTAGCAGGCGGTGTGGCCGCTATCTACTGGCTCCTCATGCTTGTAGGCCGTCTCGTTTCGAGCGTAATCTCGGGTAAGGTTTCGAGCCGTACTCAGCTCATCGTCGTTTCGACTACCGCGATCTTCCTTGTCTGCCTGGCAATCTTCTTCCCCGACGACCTCCGTGTGTCGATGCCCGCATATAGCTCTGCCGACGGTTTCACCATGGCACAGGTTCCTGCCAAGGCTCTCTTCCTGGTGCTTTGCGGTCTGTGCACATCTGTGATGTGGGGTGGTATCTTCAACCTTGCTGTTGAAGGCCTCGGCAAATACACAGCTCAGGCTTCGGGTATCTTCATGATGATGGTAGTTGGTGGCGGTGTGATGCCTCTCATCCAGAACGCTATCGCTGACGCTGCCGGTTACATGGCTTCTTACTGGCTCGTTGTGGCAATGCTCGCTTACCTTCTCTACTATGGCATCATCGGTTGCCGTAACGTCAACACCGACATTCCTGTAGATGAGGACGAGCTCCCCGACGCCCGCAATCTCTGATTAATCGCCTGATTCTATAGAAAGCATTATGGCGCCCGGCTACTTTCGGCCGGGCGCTTTTATGATAGATTATGAATAAATACGTCATGGCATTCGACTCTTTCAAAGGGTCGCTCACTTCGCGTCAGGCAAATGCTGCGGCTGCTCTCGGAGCCCGACGAGCTGATTCTGCCTGCGAGATTGAAGAAATAACCGTTGCAGACGGAGGTGAGGGTACACTCGAAGCATTGTCGGATGCGCTTGGGTGCAGGTTCTATTCCTGTAAAGCTGCGGATGCAACGGGAAAGCCTATTGAATCGGTCTATGGCGTCAGTGCCGACGGTAGTACGGCAGTGATCGAAACCGCAGCTACGATAGGCTTGCCGGGTGTTCCCCGGGAATTACGGCATCCGCTCGAATTATCTTCTTACGGAGTGGGTATGCAGATTAAAGATGCCATAGCGAGGGGTTGCTCCACAATAATTGTCTGCATCGGAGGCACGGCTACTGTCGATGCCGGGGTCGGGATGCTTCGGGCACTCGGGTTCAGATTCCTTGATGCTAACGGTAATGAGGTGGGGAATGCTCCCCGGTGCTTTGGGGATATCGCAACAATCGACACCTCAGGGGCGCCTGAAGGTGTGAATTTTATCGCCTTCCATGATGTGAAGAATCCGCTGCTTGGACCTGCCGGGGCTGCGGAAGTATTCGGGCCACAGAAAGGAGCCACACCCGATGATGTGAAAAAGCTTGATGATTTGCTCCGTCATGTAGTCCGCACGGCTGAGAATTACGGCTTGGCCGATGAAACCGGGTATCCCGGCGCCGGTGCCGGTGGGGGTATCGGCTATGCTCTTCGGGCATTTCTGCATGCCGATATGCGTGCCGGGGCTGAAGCTGTTTTGAGTCTCTCACGCTTCAGATCTGCCATTTCCGGTGCAAGGACTGTCTTCACGGGAGAGGGTAGGGTAGACCGGTCTACTCTTTACGGCAAGACGCCTATGGGAGTTCTCAATATCGCGAAAGAGGCCGGGGTGCCGGTCTTTGCTGTAGGTGGATCGGTTGACGGTCGTGAGGGGCTGCTTTCAGCCGGATTTGTCGATGTTGTGGAGATGGTTCCACAAGGGCAGGCTCATGAAGTGGCTATGCTCACCCAGACTGCAGAGGATAATCTCGCGAATGCGGTTGAGAGATTAGTTCGTGAAATGGAAGAAAAATTGGAATAATTCACCGATAAAATGCTTCAACTGTGAAATAAAGTTAATATGGAGTAAATTTATGCTCCAAAATTATGTTGTAAAACATATTATTTCTAATTTTGCATCAGTTTTTCATGGTATTAGATTTAAGGTGAAAAGATTATTCGTCGCGAGGACGAGTAATTTTTTTTTGCTTATACCGATTCACACGATCAGTTTTTGTCCGGAATTAGAAGTGGATGCAGTTGTCGTGGTCAAAAAGGATAATATTTTCGCCTAAAAGACTAATTTAGAAGGCTGGTTGTAAAATAATGTTAAAGCAATGAATTTTTCTGCCCGAAAATTATGTTGTAAAACATATTATTTCTAATTTTGCATCAGTTTTTCATGGTATTAGATTTAAGGTGAAAAGATTATTCGTCGCGAGGACGAGTAATTTTTTTGTTTTAAGACCTTTATTAGTCCGGATCGGATTATTTTGTTCCGTTAGGGATAGAATGTTGGTCAAAAAGTACTATGCGTTTTAAAATAATATCAGATTTGAGTAATTTTGCAGTGATAAACCTATCAAGCCCATCAAAGAAATATGAAAATAGGTAATGTAGATTTAGGCGACCGCCCTGTGATGCTGGCTCCAATGGAGGATGTGACAGATGCTTCCTTCAGGCTTATATGTAAGGAGCAGGGTGCTGATATGACCTACACTGAATTTGTGTCGGCCGATGCCCTTATCCGCAATATCGCCGCTACGACGCGTAAACTTCATATTGCAGAAGGCGAACGACCTACGGCTATTCAGATTTATGGTCGCGAGGTAGGACCGATGGTGGAAGCTGCGAAGATTGTAGAGGAAGCCAAGCCGGATATCCTGGATATCAATTTCGGTTGCCCGGTCAAGAAGGTTGCCGGTAAGGGTGCCGGGGCTGGAATGCTGCGGGATGTACCGAAAATGCTTGAAATTACGAGAGCCGTTGTCGATGCTGTAAAACTGCCGGTGACTGTCAAGACACGTCTTGGCTGGGACTGCAATTCCAAGATTATTGTCGATCTTGCCGAGAAGCTGCAGGACTGTGGAATACAGGCTATTACGGTGCATGGACGCACCCGCTCGCAGATGTACACGGGAGAGGCCGACTGGGAGGAGATTGCAAAGGTGAAGGCTAACCCCAGGCTTACCATTCCTGTGATAGGGAATGGAGATATTACTACACCGGCTAAACTAAAAGACGCCTTCGATCGTTTTAATATCGACGGAGTGATGGTGGGCAGAGCTTCGATAGGCGCCCCCTGGATTTTCCGGGAAATGACCGGTCTGCTGCGTACGGGAAGAGTCCCTGAAGTTTCAGTAGCCGAGAAATTTTCTCTACTGCGTCGGCAGATACGCGAAAGCGTGGAACGCATCGACGAGTACCGGGGAATTCTTCACATAAGGCGCCACCTTGCAGCCTCGCCCCTCTTCAAGAGCATACCTTCCTTCCGTCAAACGAGAATAGCAATGCTCAAAGCTTCGACATTAGACGAACTTGAAGCTATCCTTGCAACGATTGAAAATGATATTATTCCTTCGCTCGATGCGAACACATAACCACCACATTATAAAAATTCAAGTGATATGAAACGATTCAACACCCTCCTGACAATTGCACTCGGTGCAGCCTTAGCTGCTTCCGCTGAAGTTAATGACTATAAGCTCGATGTTCAAGACTTCGTAGAGCTCACCGTCGTCGACGGTGTTAACGTGGAATATCATTGCAATCCCGAACTTGCCGGTACCGCGGTATTCTCGTGTGAGCCTGAAATGGCCTCTCACCTTATGTTTGCCAACCATGCCGACAAACTTACCATTCAGACCGACGCTACTGAAACTCCTATCGAGGGAGTACCTACTGTGATAGTTTACTCATCTAATCTCCGCAGATGCGAGAACAGCGGTGACTCTCTGCTCGTAGTGAATCTCGGTCAGCATGTAGATAAATTCAAAATCAAACAGATCGGAAATGGCGCTACTGAAGTGCATCAGCTTGATGCCGAGATGCTCGACGGTAGTGTGACAACAGGCCGTGGTGCTATCCGCGTAGACGGAACTGCTCCGAAGGTATCTTTCAGCAATGTAGGCTCCGGCCCTATCGATGCTTCCGCACTCTCTGCAGAGCAGATCAAATGCCTTATATTCGGCACAGGCGACATCAAGTGCACACCCTCTGAGAAACTCAGCATAATTGGCGCAGGCTCCGGATCGGTTTATTATGCAGGCCAACCCACAAAAGTTTCAAACCGCAGTATAGGTGTCAAGCTGCAGCCGCAACTCGAGGCAAGCGACATGGCATCATCTAAATATTATACTCACAAGTAATCACTCCTTACCAATCAAACTTATCACATACCTCTGAAATCCCGTAATCTTAAGACCCGTACAGCCCACTCCTTGAAGTGGAACCTTATAGACCGCGTAGCCACACAGGTGCTCTACGCGGTCACAGGCATTGTATTGGCAAGAGAGCTGTCGCAGGAAGAGTTCGGTATGGTCGGTGCCGTTCTCGTGTTTCAGGCTTTCGCGTCTCTCCTTGTCGACAGTGGATTTTCCTATGCCCTCATTCAGCGGAAGCGTCCTTCGCGGCTTGATTATTCCACAGTCCTTTGGTTTAATCTCCTCACGGCGGGGGCGCTTTATGCAGTATTGTTCTTTGGTGCTCCACTTATTGCGGACTGCTTTCAGGGAGACCGGCGCCTCATACCTCTCTCCCGTGTCATCTTCCTCTCGATGATTCTCAATGCATCTGCAATCGTACAGACAAACCGCCTGATGAAGGCCATGGACGTGCGGATGGTCGCCGTTTCGAACAGCATTGGTCTTGTAGCCGGAGGCGTAGTGGGTATAGTACTTGCGATAAGTGGATTCGGAGCGTGGGCTATTGTGTGGCAGACGATAGTTACCTCCGGATGTAAATCTCTTGTGTTGTGGACCACGAGCCGTTGGCGACCGCTGATGCGCTTCTCATGGAGTGTATTGCGCTCATATTTCCACATAGGGTCGCGAATGATGCTCACATCGTTTCTCAACACTCTCTTCCTCAACATCTATTCCTTTGTAATAGGCAATCGGGCAGGACTTGCTTCCCTGGGATATTATACCCAGAGCGACAAGTGGAGTAAAATGGGTATTACTTCTATAACGCAGGTTCTTACGTCGTCGTTTGTACCTGCATTATCGGCAGTTCAGGACGATAGTGTGCGGTTCAAAGGTCTTGTTTCGAAGATGAACCGGTTTACATCCTATATAGTTTTCCCGGCTCTTCTCGGACTGATGCTAATGGCTACTCCGATATTTCATACATTGTTCGGTACGAAATGGGATGCATCGATTCTTCTCTTTCAATTGCTCCTCCTGCGAGGTGTTTTTACCGTAATGATGAGTCTCTATAACAATTATCTGCTTGCATTAGGGCACGGTAATTCGATATTGCGGCTGGAGATTTTCCGTGATGCGGTAGCCGTGGCAGCACTTTTTGCCACTCTTCCCTTCATTGCTATAGAGACTCCGGAGAATCCTGTGTATGGCGTGGAATTACTTCTCTGGGGTCAGTTAGGAGCTTCTATTGCGGCATGGATAGCCACTCTTGCCGTGACTGTAAAGCGCACAGGTGTAGGTTTGTGGAGTTTCATTTCCGATGCCTTTCCCTATCTTGCCCAGACACTTCTGATTATTCCGCTGATGTATGCGGCTTCTCTTCCTTTTGATCATGCTATTTTAAAACTTGCGGCAGAATGCGTCACACTTCTCGTACTTTATCTCGGAGGAAACCATATATTCCACTCCGTGGTACAGCAGGATGTCTTCGCCTATATCAGAGGGAAAAAACTTTAAGGAATATGTGTAGAACGATTTTATTGCTTATACTGACTCTTTTCTCGGTTAATTGTGTAGCTCAGGATTATGACCGGCCTCCGCAGTTCCCGGGAGGGGAGGATGAAATGTACAGATTTCTTGCAAATAAGATAGGGATTCCCCTCTATTGTTCCGAGAGGAATATTAACGGTCGCGTCATTGTAAAATTCGTGGTGCGGGACGACGGACTGTTAGATAGTATAAGTGTCCTTCAAAGTGCATTTCCACTTTTAGATAACGAAGTAATAAGGGTTGTGTCGGCTATCCCAAGATTCGAACCAGCCATGAAGGATGGGCTACCTGTCAGAGCTACCTTCGAATTACCGGTCACCTTCAAGATTGAAGGCGGCGGTTCTTTTATGGGTAATTCAAGGAAAGCGGTAGATAAATATGCGAAGGAAGGTGTGAAATGGAGCCGAAAGAAAGAATTCTCTCTGGCGGAGAAAAGTTTTAAAGATGCATTGAGAATAGCGCCATATAGATTTGATATAATCAACTATTGTGATAGCATTCTGGAGGGAACTGAACGGCAGTACGGATTCCGCAAATGGGTGTCAAAATTGCTGCAGGATGAAGTCGAGCTCTTCCCGGAAACAGCTCCACTCTACATCCCGCTTGTAACCAAGTTTAGGGAAGAAGCCTTGAAACAGAAGCCTGATGATATAAATATGCAATTCGGGCTGCAGAGAGCAAAACTGCTCGGAAAAGAATATCAGCAGGCTATTGAAATCGGCGACAGTCTTCTCAGCAATTTCTCCCCGGAAGAAGATGAATATTTATATTCAAGAATTCTGGCAACGCAGATTAAGGCAAAACTTTATATGTGTGACTTTCAAGGAGTGGTAGACCTCTTCGGAGGGGAGGGGAAAACGCTTTTCTTGAAATACAAAAGTTCCAAATTGCCATTTAATACTTTCGGAGAGTACTTTGACAAAAAATCTGAGCAGGTGAAATACGAGCCGGTGTACGATTTGATTGAAGCTTACATACAGCTTGGACGAGAAGAGGATGCCAGAGAAATGATAGAATTCCTAAAATACTATCTTAAAGGTTCTTTCAAGCAGAATACCCTTAAAATGTGGAAGGGTAAGCCGTATATGCTCTCTTTGGCAGGCTTGGATAAGTGAATCTAATTTTGCTATTCAAGGGAAATTTCGTAACTTCGTGCCATTGAAAGAGTCGCTTTCCTTAGGTAGCGGCCTTTTGTCATAGCAACTCAGATCTGATTCTATATGTTAATCATCGGCATTGCCGGTGGCACCGGTTCCGGTAAAACCACCGTTGTAAATAAAATCATTAATAGCCTCCCCGCGGGAGAGGTAGCAGTGATGCCTCAGGACTCCTACTACAAGGATTCCAGCCACATTCCACCTGAAGAACGAAGCAAAATCAACTTTGATGAGCCCGCAGCAATTGAGTGGACTCTGCTTGTAGAGCATCTGCGCCAGCTCAAGGAAGGGAAGACCATACAGATGCCTACATATTCTTACCTGACCTGTACACGCCAGGAGGAAACCGTCGCCGTCGCACCGTCGGACGTGGTGATAGTGGAAGGTATACTTGTGCTTACCGACCCGACAATACGCAATATGCTTGATATAAAGGTGTTTGTCGATGCCGATCCCGACGACCGTCTGATCCGTGTGATAGCCCGCGACTGCATCGAGCGTGGCCGTACACCGGAGATAGTCATCAACCGCTATCAGGATATTCTAAAGCCCATGCACATGCAGTATATCGAGCCAAGCAAGCGCTATGCCGATCTTATCATTCCACAGGGTGGCAGCAATATCGTGGCCATAAATCTTCTTACAGATTATATCGAGAGCCGTCTGCGTCATGGCAGCATGCGCGGTGTAACTCAGGAGAACTGATGGGAATAACTTCGCAGCATAAAGGATCGGAAGACGACGCGAATTTTCCTTCTCCTTTCACCGAGATCGAGGCTGATATAGAAGTCAAGCCTGAGGCTGATGGGGCGGAGGAGATTGTAGTGGACGTTCGCGAAGAGAATAAATCAGTGCTCCGTACGGATAACCTCGTCAAAAAGTACGGAAAACGGACCGTGGCCAATCATGTGTCGATTTCGGTGACTCAAGGAGAGATTGTCGGTCTTCTCGGTCCTAACGGAGCTGGAAAGACCACAACATTCTACATGACCGTCGGCCTCGTGGAACCTAATGAGGGTCAAATATTCATCGACGATATGAATATCACCCGCTATCCGGTGTACAAACGAGCTCAGAACGGCATCGGCTATCTTGCGCAGGAAGCCTCTGTCTTCCGCAAGATGTCGGTAGAAGATAATATCCGGTCGGTGCTTCAGATGACCAAAATGACCAAGGAGGAGCAGCGTGATAAACTGGAAAGTCTTATCACCGAATTCCGACTTCAGAAAGTGCGACGCAATCTTGGCGATCAGCTTTCCGGTGGCGAACGGCGCCGTACGGAAATAGCCCGGTGTCTGGCTATCAACCCACGTTTCATTATGCTTGATGAGCCGTTCGCCGGTGTCGATCCTATTGCGGTAGAGGATATCCAGTCGATAGTATATAAGCTTAAGGACAAGAATATTGGCATTCTGATTACCGACCATAATGCACAGGAGACTCTCCGAATCACCGATAGAGCATATCTATTGTTTGAAGGGCGTATACTCTTTCAGGGAACATCGGAAGAGCTTGCCGAGAATCCTGTGGTACGCGAAAAATATCTTGGCCGCGACTTTGTGTTCTACCGCAAGCGTCTCGGCTGAATAAACTGAATTATAAATTACACACATCATACAGCAATGGCAGAAGAAAAAGAACTTAGCGAAGGCACCGCACCCAAGGGCCTCAACTTCGTGGAAGAAGAAGTTCTTGCCGACCTCAAGGCCGGTAAGAACGGTGGACGTCTCAGCACACGTTTCCCACCCGAACCTAATGGCTATCTCCATATAGGTCACGCCAAAGCAATATGCATGGACTTCGGTGTCGCCGAAAAATTCGGTGGCACATGCAACCTCCGATTCGACG
>CAYYQS010000043.1:0-16870 GCA_964472555.1 uncultured Bacteroides sp. | reverse complement strand
TTTCCCTTTTATAGTGTTGGCATTGAGCCTTAAAGTCAATACCGGCACTTTTGATATGCAAAGGTACATCTTTTTTATTTTAAAACCAAATAATTCAACCAATGTTTTAGAATTATTTTCGATGTAGTTGTCCTAAGCCGCTAATTTCGGTAAGAATAGCTTTTACCTCTGGGTCTTCAGAGTATTTAGCAATAATCGCATCAATGTGTTGAACCAATTCTTTTGCTCTGTTTTCAGAGACCTGACTCATCATATACATCACTACTCGCAAAGCACCGTTAAGATTTTGATTTTCTCCGATACCTTTTTTCATGGCTGGACCTTTTCTTATAGAATAGTCAGGAGCAAAATCATACAGAACACTACCATGTGCACAAGTGTTGCGTAAATTCTTAATCAGATTTAAGTAACTCTTAAAAGTTGGAAGTTTCTTTATTCCGAATTCCTTCGCCACCTCTAATTTTAGCTCTTCATCTTTAATTGAAGCGTAAAGATTTACGACTTCTCCAAGAGTCATAAACTCAAGCGTTTTCCAAGCCGGAGCGTATTTGTCGTTAATATGATGGCGATGATGTAGTGCAATTACAGGCGTTTTATCAAGTATCTGTTTATATACTTTCTGGTAGAACGAGCGCGCCTGATTGTTGTCAACAACTGCAGTGTCGACGAACCAAGTCGGACTATTTTTGTATTTGTTAGAAACGATATAGGCAACCTTAGTTCTAAAAGCTATTTCTATACGGCTAAGAGGTTTAAGTAATAAATTCCTAAGATTAAAGTCAAAATAATACAGTTTAACAACTGTATCAAAATTCGTACCCTCTTTAAATTCGTGTGTACGGTGGTGCTTTTGAGGATATGACTTCTCAAAAGGAAACCAATAAAAACCCAATCGGAAATAACCTATGTCGGAAAGTATTTCTTTAGCCTTTTCCTCGTCGAGAATGGTCATGTTCCGACTCCTCAAAAGAGTGATTTGCTCGTCTAAACTAATTGCAATGCGTCCCATATTTTGTGCAAAGGTACGACTTTTTCATGAATTTGATCAATCCGTGGGCAGGAGGACTATTTACCTTGTTTAATTTTTTGTGTGCGACAGTAATGGGTGAAATGAGCCGATGATGTGCGGAAATCCCGGGATTCGGGAAATGTGAACCAGCCGGAATGTTAGTTTTGAGGAGCAATTCATTGTCATGTAAAAAATTTTTACGAATTTTGCATTTTGAAACGGCGGTAAGCAAAACCCACCGCCCGATAAATGATTAGATGACATTTACAGCTGATATAATAGCCGCAGCGATAGGTGGTACGGTAGAAGGCCGCGGAGATGTGACGGTGAGCGATTTCGCGAAGATCGAGGATGCGCGCCCCGGTACTATCACCTTTCTTGCGAACCCAAAATACGAGCATTTTCTCTATTCTACTGAGGCTTCGATAGTTCTGGTACGTGAAGATCTTGAGCTCAGCGGGCCTGTGAGTGCGACGCTTATCCGCGTGGCCGACCCCTACTCTGCTCTCGCGCAGTTGATGTCGGTTGCAGCTCAGGCGCTCCGGCCTAATCCTACGGGAGTAGAGTCGCCAAGCCATATAGCGGAGGATGCCACTCTTGGCAAGGATTGCTATGTGGGAGCTTTCGCCTACATAGGGCGTGGCGCGCGGATAGGGAACAATGTGAAGATATATCCGCAGGCTTACATCGGTGACGGTGTGACTATCGGTGACGATACGGTGATTTATCCGGGTGTCAAGATTTACTACGGCTGCAAGATAGGGTCGCGCTGCATGATTCATGCAGGTGCCGTGATAGGCAGCGACGGATTCGGATTCGCGCCTGACCATAATGGTGTGTACCACAAGATTGAGCAGCTGGGTATTGTTGAGATCGACGATGATGTTGAAATCGGCGCCAACACTACCATTGACCGCTCTACTATGGGCCGGACTCATATTTCTCGCGGTGTGAAACTTGATAATCTTATTCAGGTGGCACACAATGTGGAGATCGGACATGATACGGTTATGGCAAGTCAGACGGGCATAGCAGGTTCTACCAAGGTAGGCTCCAACTGCATGATAGGCGGTCAGGTGGGATTTGCAGGTCATATCACTGTCGGTGACCGCGTGGTGATCGGAGCACAGTCGGGAATTCCCAAGAGTGTAGCATCGGACAGCCGTCTAATGGGCACCCCGGCTATAGGAGCAGGAGATTTCGCCCGTCTTTTCGCAGCCCAGAAGCAGCTTGCCACGGCACTGCGCCGGATAGACGCTCTGGAGAAAAAATTAAATGAAAATAAATAAAACACACGATATGAAGCAGATTACACTTAACGGTGAATTCACCCTCAGCGGCAAAGGCCTCCACACGGGTGCCCATCTTAATGCCACATTCTGTCCGGCTCCCGACAATCACGGCTATAAGATACAGCGCACGGATCTCGAAGGTACTCCTACTATCGACGCTGTAGCAGAAAACGTTGTGTCGACGATGCGCGGTACGGTTATCGGCAAGGGTGATGTGACTGTAAGCACTATAGAACATGCTCTTGCGGCCCTGTATGCGAGCGGGATTGACAACTGCCTTATCAAGGTAGACGGCCCGGAAATACCTATACTCGACGGTAGCGCCAAGAATTTCTTCGAAGGTATTCAGGCAGTAGGAACCAAGGAGCAGGATGCCGACAAGGACTTTTTCTATGTAAAGCATAAAATCGAGGTGTCGGATCCAGAGACAGGGTCGAAGCTTATGCTTCTTCCTGACGATGAGTTCAGCCTTGATGTGAAGGTTAACTTCAACAGCGAGGTGCTGGCCAACCAGTACGCCACTCTTGACCATGTCGCAGACTTCGGGAGTGAGGTAGCCGGAGCGCGCACCTTCGTATTCGTGCGCGACATCGAGCCTCTTCTGAAGGCAGGTCTGATCAAGGGCGGAGATCTCGACAATGCTATCGTGATCTACGAGCACAAGAAGAGCCAGGAGGAGCTTGACCACCTTGCCGACCTAATGGGAGTACCTCACCACGATGCTGATGATTTCGGCTTCATCAACGAGCGTCCGCTATCTAGCCCCAACGAGCCCGCGCGCCACAAACTAATGGATCTGATCGGTGACATCGCTCTTATCGGCCGTCCTCTCAAGGGCCGAGTAATCGCCACCAAACCGGGCCACACTATCAATACACAGCTTGCCAAGGCTCTCCGCAGCGAGATCAAGCGCCAGGAAGTTCAGGCACCCGTATACGACCCCAATGTGGCTCCGCTGATGGATAACAATGAAATCCGCCGCTGCATTCCTCACCGCTATCCCTTCCTGCTTGTTGATAAGATCATCGACAAGAGCGAGCACTATATCGTCGGCGTGAAGAATGTGACTGTAAACGAGCCTTTCTTCCAGGGTCACTTCCCTCAGGAGCCGGTTATGCCGGGCGTTCTGCTTGTAGAAGCTATGGCACAGACCGGCGGTCTGCTTGTGCTTGGATCTGTAGAGGATGCTGAGCGCTACTCGACCTACTTCATGAAGATCGACAACGTGAAGTTCCGCCAGAAGGTGGTGCCCGGAGATACACTTATCTTCCATGTGTCGTTCATGACCCCGCTTCGCCGCGGCATGGCTGTGATGAAAGGGCGTGCTTTCGTAGGCGAGAAAGTGGTATGCGAGTGCGAATTCATGGCTCAGATAATTAAAAACAAGTAAATGCCGATGAAGACTCACGCACTTGCTTACATCCACCCGGAGGCCAAGATCGGCGCCGGGGTTGTGATCGATCCGTTCGTTACGATCGACCGCAACGTAGAAATCGGCGAGGGTACACGAATCGGGAGCAATGTGACGATTTTCGAAGGTACGCGTATAGGGAAGAACTGTACGATTTTCCCCGGCGCCGTAGTTGGAGCTATCCCTCAGGATCTTAAGTTCCGCGGGGAGGAGACGTATGCCATAATCGGTGACAACACCACGCTCCGAGAGTGTGTGACGGTGAACCGCGGGACGGCTGCCAAAGGGAAGACTGTTGTAGGCTCGAACACTCTCATCATGGCTTATTCTCACGTAGCCCACGACTGTGTGGTAGGTGACAATGTGATAATCAGCAATGCCACTCAGCTTGCGGGAGAGGTGATTGTCGACGATTTCGCCGTGATAGGCGGTGGCAGCCTCGTGCATCAGTTCTGCCACATAGGGGCGCACGTGATGCTTCAGGGAGGCGCTCTGGTAAACAAGGATATTCCACCCTACATCAAGGCTGCGCGAGAGCCGATCAGCTTCACCGGCATCAATTCGATCGGACTACGCAGGCGTAACTTCTCAAACGAGACCATTGAGGAAATTCAGAATATCTACCGCGTGCTCTACATGAGCGGGCTAAACATCAGTGATGCCGTGGCCCGCATCGAGGCGGAATTCCCGGCCAGCGAGATGCGCGACAATATTCTTGAGTTTGTGAAGAATTCGGGTCGCGGAGTTGTACGCGGACACGCTTAACAAGAAAAATACAATATCAACGTATGGCCGGAGGGTCTGTCGCGCACTATCCCTGTAAATAGTGTGAGGAAAGTCCGGGCAACGCAGAGCACCATATTCTCTAACGGGGAGCTATCGGTAACGGTAGAGTTGAATGTGACAGAAAATAACCGCCGTTCTCATGACGGTAAGGGTGAAAAGGTGAGGTAAGAGCTCACCGGACGCCACAGCGATATGGCGTGCCGCACAACTTATGGGTTGCAAGGTCAAGTATACCGGCATCTAAGGGCTGCTCGTCCATTGCCGGGGGGTAGACTGCTCAGATAAATGACAGACGGACAGTTGCATCCCGCCACCCGGCGGAAGTACACCGTCCACATAACCCGGCTTATACTCCGACCATACGTTTTTTTAACTCTCAGATCTATGGCAGAAAAGGAAACACTGATCACCGTACCCACCGTCGACGAGGAAGGACGGACGATAATCGTAACGGCAAATCTCGATGTAGCGCGGTTCAGAAGCAAGGATCGCTATAATATCCGTGTGGAAGTGACTCTGCCATATACTCCGGCGGGGGAGCTTGGGTTTCCTGATGAGGCGACTGCGGAGCTGCTCGAAAAAATAACGGAATCTTTTGAGGCTCAGCTCAGGGGAAAGACTACCGCAGTGCTGACCGGTATCTATACCGGTGGGGGCGAGCGCAACTGGGTTTTCTATACATTTTCCACTCAGACGTTCAACGGTTTTCTGAACCGTTCGCTTGCTTCCTTTCCCCTTCTCCCGCTCAAGATCTATGCAGAAAACGATGCAGAGTGGGCTGAGTACGACGAGATGCTCACAGCGGTGGAGATGTAAGTGAGCGTCTGCTACGAATTTTTGTCGGCTGATAAAATTTTTTTTGCTAAATTTGTGAAATAAATCAGTAGCCGATGTTTGATTCGTTTTTGCAAAAAGTACGTTTTACATTCTTCAGCGGTAAAAATCCCAAGTGGAAATATTTTATCGCCTCTTACTGTCGGCTACTTGTTCCACGCGCGCCGCTTCGCCGCCGTCTACCAAAACTGCTTTCGAAGGCCCACGACCGGGCTGACTTTGCGGCGCTTGAGCGTAGGCGCGACTATTATTGCCGACTTACACCGGGGACTCCGATAGGAGACGGAGCACAGCCGTGCGGAGAGCTCAAGGTTGGGAAGAAGAAGGTGTACCCACTCGACACTATCCGCTACACGCGCTGGTTTTCGCCCGAGCTGCAGTTGAGGCTTCTTCCCGGCGATATAACTTACGTGCCGGAATATCCTTCGATCGTAAAATCGCGTCCGATAAGCGACGATAACGCTAACTCGGTGCTCCTGAACCTCAACCGGGTGCGTCACTTCATTTTTGTGAATGATCCGGTGCCGTTCAGGGCAAAGCTCGATACGGCGCTTTTCCGAGGCAAAGTGACTGCAAAAGAGCAGAGAATGACGTTTATGAAGCGTTGGTTCGGTCATCCGCTGGTGGATGCGGGCGATGTGAGCCGCACTTCGGCGGGACCTGCTGAATGGAAAAAGCCAAAGCTGTCGCTCAAGGAGCAGCTTCGGCATAAGTTCATTCTTGCTATCGAAGGGAATGATGTGGCGAGCAACCTTAAATGGATAATGTCGTCGAATTCAGTTGCCGTGATGCCTCGCCCAACGTATGAAACGTGGTTTATGGAGGGTACGCTTGTGCCCGGATATCATTATATCGAAGTAAAGCCTGATTTCTCTGACCTGATAGAGAAAATCCAGCATTATACCGAGCACCCGGAAGAGGCAGAGGCTATCATCCAGCACGCACATGAGTATGTAGCTCAATTTCTCGACCGGAAGCATGAAGATCTTGTGGCTCTTATGGTGCTCGACAAATATTTCGCGTCGACAAATCAAGGCAGTGGAGCAGAAGGAAGTTATGGAAAAGAATAGCGCAAAACGGCTCTGCATTGTGACGACAACCCGGGCAGACTGGGGATTGCTTCAACCTATCGCTCTGGCGCTCAAGGAGTGCTCGGATGTTGAAACGCATATTGTTGCCGGGAATATGCATCTTCTAGAGCGTTACGGGCGCACGGTAGATGAAATCACTCAGGCTGGATTTGAGATTGCCGGTGAGATAGCCTGCGATGCCGAAGGAGACGATGACCTCTCGCGCGTGCGGTCGATGTCGGAGGCTATGAAAGAGGCCGGAGAGGCGTTTGAACGTCTCAAACCCGATGCGGTGCTACTGCTTGGCGACCGCTATGAGATGCTTGCAATAGCTTCGGCAGCGGCAACGATGCATATACCGATTATCCACATCGCCGGAGGCGAAATTTCGGAGGGGGCACTCGATGACTGCTACCGCCATGCCATTACGAAGCTCTCCACACTTCACCTTACTGCCACAGAGGAGTACCGCCGGAGGGTGATTCAATTAGGAGAAAGTCCTGACAGGGTGATCAATACGGGGGCGATAGGCGTATGGAATTCTTTCAATGTACCGCTGATGAGTGCGGCGGAGCTTGGCGACTGGCTCGGAATAGACTTTGACGGCCGAAAGGTTGCATCGGTAACGTTTCATCCTGCTACAAACGATGTGCGCCCTCCACGCGAGCAAGCCGAGGCACTAACAGAAGCTCTTGCTGCTTTTCCTGACATGATTCAGGTGATAAGCTACCCTAACAATGATGCCGGTGGAGAGTCGATAATCCCGGTTTTAGAAGAATATGCCGCCAAGCATGCGGAAAATGTGCGTGCCGTGCCTTCGCTTGGAATGAGGCGCTACCAGTCGCTGCTTCATTCAGCGGACGTGGTGATCGGCAACTCGTCGAGCGGGATTGTGGAGGCACCGTCGGCAGGAGCAGTGACTGTTGACGTGGGCATCCGCCAAAAAGGGCGTCTGGCCGGAGAGTCGGTGATTCACTGCGGGACATCTGCCTCGGAAATCGAGGAGGCTATACGCAAAGCTCTCTCACATGAATATCAGGAGATAGCGAAACGGAAGGAAAATCCTTACTATAAGGCTGATACCCTCCGTCTTATGACGGATGCGATCAGAGATTTTCTCAAGGGACTGCCTGTTGAACCCAAGAAATTTTACGATCTATGCTGACGCCTCTATATATCATCCCGGCCCGAGGAGGGAGCAAGGGTATACCCCGGAAGAATATCAAACTTCTTGGTGGTAAGCCCCTTATCAGCTATACTATATCGGCAGCCAAGGAAGCTCAGGCTGTGACCGGGGGCTATATACTGCTGTCGACCGACGACAAGGAGATTGCCGACGTGGCACGTGCTTGCGGACTTGAGGTGGAATACATGCGCCCCGCTGCCTTGGGAGCGGATACGACGGGGAGCCGAGAAATAATTCTCGACGCGATGGCGTGGGCGGAGCGGCAAGGAATACATTTTGACTGCGTTGTGCTCCTTCAGCCTACTTCTCCGATGCGTACTCCCGAAGATATCTTAGGGTGTCTGAAAGAGTTTACCGACGGAGTTGACATGGCTGTGAGCGTTTGTGAGACGGCATCGAATCCCTATTACACTCTTTTTGAGAGGGATGAGGAGGGATTCCTTCACATAAGCAAGGGCGACGGCCTATATACGCGCCGACAGGATGTTCCGCCGGTGTATGAATACAACGGTGCGGTGTATGTGATCCGTCCCGAGTCGATAAAGCGGATGCCTTTGGGAGCGTTCCCCCACAGGGTGCCGTATGTGATGCCACGCGAGCGCAGCGCAGATCTCGACACTCCCGAACAATGGCTTTTGGCTGAATACCTTATACAGAAATGACAGAAAGACACACGATAGACGGAAAGGCGACACTGCGCGCGGCTCTGGCGAGACTTAATGATCTGCCGGGTGGCGTGATGACTCTCTTTGTGACAGATAGCGAAGGAGGGGTGGCCGGAACGCTGACCGACGGCGATATAAGGCGTGCAATACTTAAGGGGGCAACTCTTGAGAGCTCCGTGAGTGAGGCTGCCCGAAAAGAGTTCAAGCGGGTGAATGCGGATGATATAGACGTGGCAGCTCTTCGTGCGTACCGTAGCGCGGGGATCACTCTGGTGCCTGTATTAGATGCTCAAAGGCGACTGGTAGATATCATAGATCTCTCGGCGAGCCGTACCCGTCTGCCTCTCAAGGCTGTGCTTATGGCAGGGGGTAAAGGCGAGCGCCTACGTCCGGCAACGCTGACCACTCCCAAGCCTCTGCTGAAAATCGAAGGAAAAGCTATAATCGACTACAATATCGAGGCTCTTGCCAACTGCGGAATATCGGACATCTATGTGACTACGCGATATCTTGCCGAGCAACTCGACGAGCATTTCAGCCGCCCAGTTGCTGGTGTGAAGGTAGAGACCGTGAGGGAAGATATGCCGCTCGGCACGATAGGAGCCGTGGCGCTGACAGATGCTGCCGAAGGCGATGGTGATACTTTAGTGATGAATTCGGATCTGATCACGACGATTTCGTTTGAGGAGATGTATCTTCAGCATCACGAACGAGAGTCGGATGTGACAGTTGCCGTGATTCCTTATCAGATTTCGGTGCCCTACGCTATTCTCACACTTGACTCCGACGATCCGACAGCGGTAAGCGGAATCGAGGAGAAGCCGTCGTATTCCTACTACGCCAATGCCGGAATTTATATCTTCTCCAACGAGTTGCTCCGTAGTCTCAGAAAGGATGAGCGGTGCGATGCGACTGAACTGATAGAGCGTGCAATAGCAGAAGGACGCCGAGTAAGCTACTACCCTATAAAAGGAACGTGGATCGACGTGGGTTCACCGCTCGACTTCCGACAGGCCGGAGAACTGATGCGACATCACAATGCAATGAACAGTTAGGGATGTCAAACGTTACAAATTACATAAGCTAACACAACAACAATGGCAGATTCCAACTTCATAGATTACGTAAAGATCCTTTGCCGGTCAGGTAAGGGAGGCGCAGGCTCGCGCCACTTCTACAGAGCCAAATATGTACCCAAAGGAGGCCCTGACGGGGGCGACGGCGGCCGAGGCGGCCATATCATACTTCGCGGCAACCGCAATATGTGGACTCTTCTTCCGCTGAAATACAGGCGTCATATCTTCGCCGGTAACGGTCAGAGCGGATCAGGAGGCCGAAGCTTCGGTAAAGACGGCGAAGATGTGATAGTAGACGTGCCGTGCGGAACGGTAGTCTTTGATGCCGAGACCGGTGAATACATCACCGAAGTGACCGACGACGGACAGGAGATAAAGCTCCTCAAGGGCGGTCGCGGCGGTCTGGGCAACTGGCACTTCAAAAGCGCTACAAACCGTACACCCCGCTATGCCCAGCCGGGCGAACCGGCTATAGAGAAGTCTGTGATTCTCGAACTTAAGATGCTTGCCGACGTGGGTCTGGTAGGCTTCCCTAATGCGGGCAAATCGACTTTGCTTTCGGCAGTATCGGCGGCAGAGCCTAAGATTGCCGACTATCCTTTCACGACAATGGAGCCTCAGCTCGGTATCGTGTCGTACCGCGGGGGCCGCTCGTTTGTAATGGCCGATATTCCGGGTATCATCGAAGGAGCGAGCGAGGGAAAGGGTCTCGGACTGCGCTTCCTACGCCATATAGAGCGAAATGCCGTGCTACTGTTCATGGTACCTGCCGACGCAGACGATATTGCCGAGCAATATAAGATTCTGCTACACGAGCTTGAGCAGTTCAATCCTCAGCTTATGGACAAGCAGCGTGTGCTCGCGATCTCGAAATCGGATCTTCTGGATGATGAGCTACGCGAGGAACTTGCCAAGACTCTTCCTGAAGGCGTGCCGTCGGTATTCATTTCGGCAGTCACAGGTCAGGGTATAGACAATCTCAAAGACTTGCTGTGGACTGCAATCACTGACGAAAACAACCGCATAGAGCCTATGCCTATCACTCACCGTCCGCTCGACGGCCAGCACCGCGTGCGTGAGGAAGATGACTTTATCTTCGAGTATCAGCCCACCGAAGAGGAAGAAGAGGCCGAAGCTGAAGACCTACGCAATATCAACCCCGGCGAATGGGGCGAGGATATCGACTGGGATGATGCTGACTATGAGGAAGAAGAGCCTCAGCAGGAACAGGATAAGCGGGACGATGACGATGATGACGATGATGTAGATCCGTTTATCTACGAAGCGATTAACGATAACCGCTGATGCCCACAATCAACGAATTTTTCAAGAATACTGTCGCCCGACTCACTCCGACTTTCGGAAGTGAGGGGGCGACAGCTGCTGTGAGGATGATCTTCGAGGATGTTGCGGGTTACGACCGGAAATTCATTTTTATGAACGGAGACCGCAGCATGACTGACTTTATGGTCGGGAGGATAGACGATGCTGTAAAGAAAGTCGAGGACGGAGAACCGGTGCAATATGCCGTAGGGAAGGCGCAGTTCATGGGTAGGGATTTTATAGTAAACCCCTCGGTTCTCATACCACGCCCGGAGACTGAAGGGCTTGTGGATATGATAGTGAAGACTTTCGGAGAGCGAAGAGACCTGCGAGTTCTCGATATAGGTACAGGCTCGGGGTGCATAGCGGTGTCGCTCGCCGCGGCACTTCCGTTCAGCCGCGTGACGGCGATGGATATCAGCTCGGATGCTTTGGCTGTGGCAGCACAGAACGCGAAAAATGCAGGTGTGAAGATCGACTTTATTGAGAGAGATATACTTACGGCCGACGCCGGTAGTGAGCGCTTTGATATAATTGTGAGCAACCCTCCCTATGTCTGCCGGTCGGAAGCCGCTGAAATGGACAGCCGGGTTCTTGATTACGAGCCGGATAAAGCTTTATTTGTATCAGACGATGATCCTTTGGTTTTCTACCGTGCCATTGCGGCGTACGCCCGCAAGAGCCTTAATGCAGGGGGAGGACTATACTTCGAAATCAATTCGAGGTTTCCGGAAGAGATGAGGCGGATGCTCGAAGAGACCGGATTTACGGATGTTGAAATCATGCGCGATTTTCGCGGCAATTACCGTTTCGCCATAGCCCGACAAGTGAAATGATGCGTAAGCCTACAAAGCAAATCAGTCCGGAAAAGGCTTTGATACGCCTTGAGGAGCTTTGCGCCAAGGCAGAGCGATGCGAGAGCGAGGCCCGCTCCAAACTGAAGACGTGGAAAGTGAGTGAGGAAGATATGGAGAATATTATTTCCTCGCTTATCCGACGGAAGTTTATTGATGATGCCCGCTTTGCATCGGCGTTCGTTCGCGACCGCTACCGTTTCGCCCGCTGGGGTACGCGCAGGATTGTACTCGAGCTAAAGCGCAAAAGGATTGCGCCGGAATATATAGAAGCAGCTCTTGATGAAATCGAAAAGGACGAGTACCGGTCGATATTGGAAGAGATTCTAAAGGCCAAAGCCTCGAGAATGGAACGACCTTTGAGCTACGAGGACCGTTCGGCATTATATCGTTTCGCCTTAGGGAGAGGGTATGAACCCGGACTTATCTCGCAGGTGCTGAAGAAAGTCGTTTCAGGAGAAGAAGAATGACAATAGTTGCTATTACGCTGAGGGCGATGAGCCAAGCTGAGTAGATAACAGGCTCTTCGCTCACGGCGTCCACTCCTCCAGTACGAGCCTGATGCCAGGCAACAATTACGTAGAGGGTATTATTGAGGGCGTGAGCCATTACGGGTACCCACAGGGACCGGGTCCAGACAAGCAGATAGCCGAAATAAGCCCCTAAAAGAATGCGGGGAACGAAGCCGAATAGCTGAAAGTGCATGGCAGAGAAACATATTGCCACTGTCCAAACGGCAAGGTGGACATTTACCCCTCCGGTAACAAGCAGTCGCTGAAAGCAACCGCGGAACAGCAGCTCCTCGGAAAACCCGGCGAGGACTCCGACAATGAGAATGTTGACAAAAAGCGAGAGCACTGAGGTGTTCTGCATCATGACGCGCATCATATTTGCGGCATTCTCTTCCATTGCTCTGGCAGCAGCCACAAAAGAGCTCATAGATTCGGGGAAAGTCCAGTGGTAATTCCAGTATATGACGGCTTCGAGCGCGGGGATAGAGGCAAAAGCCATGATTATGACGGCAATGAAAATGCGTGGATTAACTTCTGACGACAGGCAGAGAAGTTCGGCTGGTTTACGTGTGACTACCATGGCCGTAACTATTGCAGGAACGATGAATACTAAGAGATCCTGCAGAACAGTGCCTATGCGCATCGCAGCTGCGGGATTTCCTCCCAACAGGCGCATGATTACGTAGGATGCAGCGGATGTGAGGATAAAGCACACAATAAATATTAAGAAGAGCAGCAGGAGACGCTTTGTGAGCGTGAGTACGAGATCTGATTTATTCATTATATCCTGATATAAAATTGTTCTACCAATGAGCGGTATTCTCCTGAGATATTACCTGAGGAATCGCGTAAGTCGAGTGTGGCGTCGAGCAGGGGGCCGTCGGTTTTCGAGAAATCGAAAAGCAGGCGCGTGACAGGCTTTCGCGGCGAAGTGCGGATGCGGAGTAAACGTCGCAGTTTCAAGCCGACCATTTCGGCTTCGAAGATTATGTCATCCTCAAATTCGGCAGGGCTGACGAGGCCGAGGACTCCAACTGTCGATAGCCATTCTGCGGCGCGCCGAAGCAGGGAGGCATAAGTGAGTCCACGCTGATGTCGTGCTGCCGCGCGGGCGGCGTCGGCAGAGGTTGCCCCCTCGGTGAAGTAGGGAGGGTTGGAAATGATGAGATCCTGAGGCCTGTCGGGGAGCCATTGCGCGAAATCGCCTTCGAAGATGCACAGTCTGTCGCTCCAAGGAGAGCGCAGGAAGTTTGACCGTGCAGCTGTAGCAGCTCCGTGATCGAGCTCTATAGCCGTGACTACAGCCCGCGGGCAACACTCGGCGCCCATAAGGGAAAGGAGGCCGGATCCTGCCCCAACGTCGGCAACAGTGAGAGCATCGGTATGGCGGGTGAGAAACCATGCTCCGAGCAGTACACTATCGGAGCATATTTTCATTCCGCAACCGCTGTCATCGACAGAAAATTTCTTGAATTCGAAAACAGCCATATATCAGTCGGGAATCTTTGAATCGGTCTCGCTCACGCCGATATTGTGCTTTGAGAAAATACTTCGCGCAGTCTTGGAAAAATCAGCAGCACGGGCCTTCCATAGCGGAGATGTGACACTATCGGCTTCGAGGACACGGAAATTATCTCCACTCCGGACGGGTGGAAGAGTGAAGAGCAAGCGGTAGTCGGCCTCCTTAAGGGAGGGACGATGATCTGCTCCACGGAACAGTTTAATGTGAGCCATTGCACCGCCGCGGGTATCGCGCGTCTTCATATTTGATACGAAGTTGCCGAGGGAGTAGACGAGAAAGAAATTCTTGTCGGGAAAATATCGGTTGGGGCGGAACTCCATTGGCTGAATGACGTGTGGATGCGCCCCTATGACCATGTCGACTCCCATCGCCTCCAGGAAGTCGGCGAGATGCCGCTGGTTTCTGTTTGGCAGCAGAGAATATTCGTCGCCCCAATGAATACAGACACATATCAGTTCGGCACCTGCAGAGCGGGTGCTGTCGATATCTGCTTTTATGAGCGGACGGTCGATATAATCCACTATAACGCCGTCGCGGGGAGAGATGCCGTTGGTGCCGTAGGTATAGTTGAGGAATCCTATCTTGAAGCCGTTTACGTCTACAATCTTGGGCAGGGAAGCAGCCCGGGAGTCACTGTCGGGGTATGTGCCTATATGGTCGAGGTGCCTGCTATCGAGAGCCGAAACGGTAGATCGCAGCCCCCTAGGGCCTCGGTCGAGGGTGTGATTGTTTGCGGTTAGGAACATATCGAAACCGGCGTCGGCGAGTGCGTCGACGAAAGCTTCGGGGGCGTTGAAACAAGGATAACCGGTGTGAGGAGACGGCCCTACGGGTGTTTCAAGATTGACGACAGCATAGTCTGCGACTGAGACAATCGGTTTTATCCCGTCGAAACAGCCAGAATAATCGTATCCGTCTGAGCCACGAGCGGCATCCAGCTGGGCTTTATGCTGCATGGCATCGCCGACAAATACAAGGTCGGCCTCGTCGTAGCCGAATACGAGCGAGACGAGCGATGTAAAGAGGGCTAAGAAACAGGCAGCCGGATTCACACCTTAAGACTTGCGGTTTCGGGCAGCCTGGAGAGTGTTGAGCATGAGGGAGCAGATCGTCATGGGTCCGACACCGCCCGGGACAGGAGTAATAGCCTCACATTTGGGGGCTACGGCTTCGAAATCGACGTCGCCGGAGAGACGGAAACCACTTTTGCGTGTAGCATCGGGGACGCGTGTAGTGCCCACATCAATGACAACAACTCCGTCCTTGACCATGTCGGCCTTTACGAAAGCCGGACGACCGAGAGCAGCCACGAGAATATCGGCCTGACGGGTGATCGAAGGAAGATCGGGAGTAGCGCTGTGGCAGACAGTGACTGTGGCATCGGCCTGCGGCCCTTTCTGCATGAGCATTGAGGCGAGGGGCTTACCCACTATATTGCTTCGACCGACTATGACAACTCTCTTACCGGCAGTGGTAATGCCATAGCGGCGCAAGAGTTCGACGATGCCCGCAGGAGTAGCGCTATGGAAGCAAGGTAGGCCGACAGCCTGCTTGCCGACGTTGACGGGGTGAAATCCGTCGACGTCCTTGGCGGGATCTATAGCTTCTATGACCGCCTGCTCGTCGATGTGTGAAGGGAGAGGAAGCTGCACTATGAAACCATCGACATCAGGATCGGCATTGAGCCGAGCGATTTCGTCCATGAGAACTTTGGGGTCGAGCGGAGCCTCGGGCGTGCTTTCGAAGCGGATCAAAGAAGATTTGAATCCACATTCGGCACAAGCCTTGACCTTGTTTGCCACGTATGTCTCGCTACCTCCGTCGTGCCCAACGAGAATTGCGGCGAGGTGGGGAGCGCGTTTTCCTTCGGCAACCATTTTTGCCACTTCAGCGGCGATCTCAGCCTTTATCTTCGCTGCGGTTTCTTTTCCGTCGATGATTGTCATATCTAAACTTTGAGGGGGTTGGTGAAAAATATCAGCGGCGACGCTGAGCTGCCTTGGCCTGACGCATCTGGCGCATCATCTGGGCGGGATTCGAGCCCATGTTGCTAACGGCATGCATCATCTTGCGGATCTGGTCGAACTGCTTGAGCAGACGATTGACATCCTGAATCTTCGTACCTGAGCCGTCGGCTATACGCTTGATACGTGTTCCGCGGATGACTTCGGGATGCTCGCGCTCGTAAGGAGTCATCGACATGATAATGGCCTCGATTCCTTTGAAAGCGTCGTTGTCGATATCCACATCCTTAATGGCTTTACCGACCCCCGGAATCATGGCAGCAAGATCCTTTATATTACCCATTTTCTTGATCTGGTTGATCTGCTTGAGGAAGTCGGTGAAGGTAAACTGATTCTTACGGAGCTTCTTAGCGAGTTCTTCGGCTTCTTTCTCGTCGTACTGAGCCTGCGCTTTCTCAACGAGCGAAACAATATCGCCCATGCCGAGGATACGATCGGCCATACGAGCAGGGTAGAAAATGTCGATACCGTCGAGACTTTCACCGGTTCCGACAAATTTAATCGGCTTGTCGACCACGCTACGGATTGAAAGAGCCGCACCGCCGCGAGTATCACCGTCGAGCTTGGTGAGTACAACTCCGCCGAAGTCGAGCCGATCGTTGAAGGTCTTGGCGGTGTTTACCGCATCCTGACCTGTCATGGCATCGACAACGAAAAGGATCTCACCCGGGTTGACAGCGTTCTTGATAGCTTCGATCTCGTCCATCATCTGCTCGTCGACAGCCAGACGACCGGCGGTATCGATAATCACGAGGTCGTAGGCATGAGCTTTGGCATATTCAACACCACGCTTTGCGATGCCTACAGGGTCTTTTACCCCGTCTTCCGTATATACGTCGACTCCGATTGACTCGGCGAGTACTTTCAACTGGTCGATAGCAGCGGGACGGTAAACGTCACCGGCGATGAGGAGGGGACGGAGGTGTTTCTCAGCCTTAAGTTTCTTAGCGAGCTTCCCGGTGAAAGTAGTCTTACCCGAACCCTGCAGACCCGACATGAGGATGATAGCGGGCCGACCCTGAAGTGTGAGGGGCGATGCGTCGCCACCCATAAGTGAAGCGAGTTCGTCGTGCACGATCTTGACCATGAGCTCACCCGGCTTGATAGCATTAATCACATTCTGACCGAGCGCTTTCTGCTTGACGGTGTCGGTGAAAGTTTTCGCTACCTTATAGTTAACGTCGGCATCGATTAGGGCACGGCGTACGTCCTTCAGAGTTTCTGCAACATTTATTTCGGTGATGCGTCCCTGACCTTTCAGGAGCTTGAAACTGCGTTCAAGGCGGTCGCTTAGTTTTTCAAACAT
>CAYYQS010000042.1:11645-16881 GCA_964472555.1 uncultured Bacteroides sp. | reverse complement strand
GAGGAAACCTACTGCGGTCATGTCGACGCAGCTGTCGGAAGCTTCCTTGATATAGTCACCGGCAAGTACGCCAAGACCGCCGGAATAGATCTTGAGACAGTTGCAGAGGCCGTACTCCATTGAAAAATAGGAGATAGAAGGAACATCCTTGCGCATGGGCTTTGCCATGTATTCCTTGAAGTCGGCATAAACCTTATTGAGGTTTGCCAGAAATTCCTTGTCGGCAAGAAGTTCGGCGATACGCTCTGACGAAAGAGCCTGGATCTGCATCACGGGGTTTTCACCGTCTTTGCGCCAGAGATCGGGGTTAAGCGAACGGAAAAGGGCTTTGCCTTCACTATTCCATACCCACCAGAGGTTCTTGGACAGTTCCTCAAGGGGTTTGAGCTGAGCGGGGAGCTCAGATTTCACTGTAATGTCGCGCCATACGGGGGCGTTGGTATTGCTTACAGAAAGTTTCATATAATAATTATTTATTTTCTTTATTTATTCTGCCGTCGCGAGCGGAGAGTGCGTCGCAGAAGGCGGTATAATAGTAGTTGATGAAGTCCGACCACTGAGCTTTGGCGGCTGTAGAAGCTGCTGCGCCACGGGCCTGAGCAATCTCGGCGGGTGTCGACGAACAGTAGGCGGCAATATCGGTGGCAATTGCTTCGACTGCCTCGCTATAGTTGCTGTCGGTGCGCTCAATCACTTTCACGCCACAGTTCGCAAACGTAGGGGTCGGAACGATATCCTCTACCCAGCGGCCGAAGCCTGCAAGTGTAGTGGTGATAGTAGGCACTCCGAATGCTACACTCTCAAGAGGGGTATAGCCCCACGGCTCGTAATAAGAGGCAAAAACAGTAAGGTCGAGTCCGGGAAGTAGCTCGTAGTAAGTCATGTCGAAAATCCCGTCGGCCCCATTGAGATAGCATGGTACATATATAACCGAAACGGCCGAAGCATCGTCGTTGGCAAAAGCTATCTGGTGGATACGACGGTTTACAGGATCGTCGGAGTAATTGTTGAGCTTATGTGTAATCAGTGGATCTCCGAGGCGCGATTTCGTTCCCTCGGTCAACTGCTTGCCAAGATCCTCGCGCGGCCCTCCGCACCATGCCGGTACAAGGACGAATGCAAGGACTTTACTTGAAAGAGACCCGGAGGAAAGCTTAGCAAGTGCGTCGAGATACATATCGATGCCTTTATTTCGGTATTCGCAGCGGCCCGATGTGGCCACGATGAAAGTGTCTTCCGGATAATCTACCCCCGTTAGTGCTCCAGCAACTTCAAGCATACGCTTGCGCGCTGCCTCGCGGGCTGCAGGATAATTCTTTTTAGACGGCACGAAATTCAGTTCGAAACCGTTGGGGGTGACAAGAGGACGGATACCGAGCAACTGCTCTGCCTCATCGGCCGTTACATCACTTACAGTGGTGAAGCAATCGGCATTCAAGGCCGCAGCCTTCTCAAGAGAATGCTTTGCCTCCATATTGAGTTCGGCTGCCATTTGGTCGCCATTGTAGTTCTTCAGCTGATCGTAAAGTGGCTTGCCGTTGCCGCAAATACTGCGGCCAATGCTTGTGGCATGGGTGGTGAATACGGTAGCGACACCGGGGAGATCAGCCTTGAGCTGAAGCATTCCCATTGCTGTAGTCCATTCGTCGAAGAGAGCCACAACGTTCGCGGGGTCGGTCTTGGTGTATTCTATAATGCTTTCCATAACGAGGGCGGAAGCACGAGCGAAGGCACATCCTTCGTCATAATCGCCGTAGGCATGCAGAGAATCAACACCAAAAAGCTCCCACATACGCCCGTATGCTGAGTCTTTGGAGGCATACATCCCGTCGAATTTAACGAGAATTGCAACAGGGCGACCGGGGATATCCCAGCGGCCTACCCTCACATCTACTCCTTCGGGGAGCATGGCACTGCGTAACCAAGGACGCATAAGGGTCTTGGACTCCACGAAGTAAGGAGAGGGATTCTCCTCGCTCCATACATCGGGCCCGATAAAAATCAATTTGTCCTTGAATCTTTCTTTGAGCGTTTTTGCTTTGCTTGACAACACGGTATAGATGCCGCCTATTTTGTTGCAAACTTCCCAGCTTGACTCAAACAACAATTCTACCTTTTGGCTACAATTATCCATAAAATCTTTCTTAACGAGCCGCAAAGGTACGAAAAAAAAATGATATTACAAAATACCCTTACAGTTCAAATATCATTTCAGAACGGGAGCCCTGAAAAGCGAAAGTGTGATGGCGGTCGCCACTGCCACATTAAGACTTTCGACGGTTCCCCCGGGATAGGGGGGGATAAGAAGTCGGTGGCTCACACATGCTGCCACATCGGAAGATATTCCGCTACCTTCGTTGCCCATAATTATAACTCCATTCTCCGGAAGCGACGCGGCATAAATATTCTCTCCGTCGAGAAATGTGCCGAATACGGGTGCTTCTATTCCGCTAAGAAGTTCAGGCAGAGGAGTGTAAATAATATTCACGCGTGCTAAAGCACCCATTGTAGCCTGCACGACCTTGGGGTTAAAGGCATCGACAGTGTCGGGCGAAGCGAGCACGGTGCGCACACCCATCCAGTCGGCAGTACGAAGAATCGTGCCGAGATTTCCCGGATCCTGGACGCGGTCGAGGGCGAGCACGAGGTTCTCTGCAAAATAGGATTTGTCGGGTAACGACGGCGACTCAGGAAGCTCGAAAAATGCTATGACGGGAGGAACTGCAGCAAGGCGTGAGAGCTCCTTTAGTTCACAATTTTTAAGAGTAATTACCTCGTATTCACCGATTTTGTTAGCATTTTCCGCCTTCCAATCTGGGGTGGAGAATATATATCGCGGAGTGAACCGGGCAAGGAGTTCGAGCACACATTTTGTTCCCTCGGCCGGAAAAAGACCTGCCCGACGGCGCCCCTTGGCGTCGTCGAGCGACGAAAATTCCTTGCGGAGTCGGTTGGTAAGCTGGAAATCAGAATTCATATCCTGCTTCGGCACATAATTCGCGGTCGGCCGCAACTGTTGACCCAATAGTAGTAAGAAGATCTCCTACAATAGCACCATTCACACCTGCACGCATAGCCTTGAGCTGAGTTTCGCGGCTGAGGCGCTCGCGACCTCCGGCAAAACGGAGCTGCACCTTGGGGTGGGCGAAACGGAAGAGAGCAACCGTAAGCAATATCTCATCCTCCGAAATCGGAGGAGTATCTGCAAGAGGAGTTCCTGGAATCGGACACAATATGTTCAGCGGTATCGACACCGGTTCGGCCAGACGCAGCGTTATGGCGAGCTCCATGCGCTGTCGACGGGTTTCTCCCATTCCGATTATACCTCCCGAACATATCTCGAAGCCAATCTTACGTGCTTCGGCGATTGTAGCGAGCTTGTCTGCGATAGTGTGGGTAGACACAAGGGAGGCGAAATATGAGGGAGCCGTCTCGAGATTGCAGTGATACCGGTGCACTCCGGCGTCCCATAGCTGACGCAGTTCTTCAGCATTCAGAAGTCCGAGAGATGCGCAGGTATTGATTCCGTCTTCTTCGGCTACTTCTTTTAGCAGACTGCATACCTGAGCGAGTGCCCTACCCTTCACCGCCTTACCGCTGCCTACCAGAGAAAATCGGCCTATGCCGAGTGAAGCGTTGTGTGCCGCCACTTTACGGGCATAATCGTGGTCGACAATATCGTAGGTGGTGCAGCCGGTATTGTAATGAGCCGACTGTGCACACCAGCGGCAGTCTTCGGAGCAATGACCCGAACGAGCGTTGACTATCGAGCAGGAATCGAATTTGGGCGGAATAAACGCAGAAGTAATCTTCCCCGCCGCCTCTATGAGGGCTTCTTTCCCTTCGGGAGTATCGATATCCGCGAGGGCATATAGTGTTTTTTCGTCAAGGGTCTCACCTCCAAGCACTCTTTCGAGAGATTCGGCCACAAGAGCTTTCTCCATTTCTTTGTTTTCTTTCATAACTCAGATGATTAAAAAACTTGCGCAAAGTTATGAAAGAATGGTCAGAATGACAAATCATGAAGCAAGAATTCCGAAAGCCGCCTCACGGGTGGTGTAGCATATATCAGCAGAAGTGGCATCGTCGGTCCGAACAAGGCCTTGAGCATCGGCCTGCAGAGCAAGTATCTCTCCGACAGAGAGTTTCGACTCGAGTCTGCGGAAAAGCGCCTCAACCGATTCTATCGACAGGCTCGACACCGACCGCCCCTGAAAGGGCATTTCAACCCATAATATTTCTCGTCGCGAAACGTCGAGCACGCCGAAAACAAGTCCCTTGTAAAGATTACCTGCCGTGATCTTTACAAAGTGTTGAACCGTAGAGGGATCATAGGCGACACCGGTTTCATCGCTCACCTTCATGGGATAGGCCGAGTTCATCCACCCTACTGTAAGTCCGGGATCAAGAGCTCCGTCGGTGTAAGCATTGCACGTAAAGACCACATATTTCACCCCGTCCTCACTCAGTTCATTGATATCGAGTTCGATATACTCCGCTGTACCCACATAGTCCGGTATCCAACGGATATCCCCGCTGTGGCACGCGCCCGGAAGAGCGAGATTGTAGTAGGCGCACTCCTGCTGCCGTCCGTCGCGGTAGATAATAGCGGCGCTGAGATCCATGTCGAGATGCTGGGCCTTGAGTCCCTTTCCCCACTGGAGGAAGAGGCGCACTTTGTCTCCTTCCACCTTGAATCTCTCGCCCTGCACGGCCGCCGAGGCATCCTGTACAGTAGCGGAACGATCGCCGACCGGCATCGGGATGTTGAAAAGAGCAGGAGAAATATACACCGTCATCCCGGCCACATGCGGCTGTTCAGCAAAGAAACGCCCAAGCGCCTCGAGACAAGTGTCTTTGACGGCGACAACCATATTCAGCCGCGCATCCTCGCTATAAAGCCGGAGAAATTTATTAACAGCAACGGCTACGCGCCGACCGTCCGGAAGCTCTACATAGCGCCTTTCGCCCTCAGGCATAAAATAGCCTGCAGCAGCATTAGAAATCGAAATGAGGAGTCGTGGAGGAATATCGGCCGAAACTTTCCCGAAATAGTCGAGGGCTGTTTTTGGGCCGAACCAAAGCATCGATGCGAAGAGCGAGCGGGCAAAGAGTCCCGGTCTTTCAGAAAGCATGCTGAAAAATGAATCCTGGTCATTCCGCAGCTTTGATCCTTCGAGATTCCCGAGCCATACGGGGTAGTCCTTGCGATAGAAAAGGTCGAGAATTGTGCGGA
>CAYYQS010000042.1:0-11545 GCA_964472555.1 uncultured Bacteroides sp. | reverse complement strand
TTCCCGAGCCATACGGGGTAGTCCTTGCGATAGAAAAGGTCGAGAATTGTGCGGAGCCTTGGAAACTTCCTATCGCGAGCAAATTCAGTGAGGCGCAAAGCCCTGATAAACCTTACCCACATCTGACGGTGAGGATTCATCGACTCACAGATCTGATCAGGAGTAAGCTCCATGTTTTCAAGCCACAATGCATATCGGCGTGCATCCCCACGGGAATAGTGAAGGCGCAACTCCTTTCTTGCTATCGCTACGGCACGATCGCGGGCGTCAAGTTCCCCGTAATTCTTCTCAATCTTGCGGTAGACCGACACCGGCGGCACAATCCTGAGCTCTCCGGTGTGTCGGTACCACAGATAGCGTAGCAGCTTCGCCGGAGTATCAATAAGCACCGACGCTTCAGCATAACTGCCTTTATCCTCAAGAATTGTGGCAATCACCAATGCATTCTCGAGAGATACTACGCGCTTTAAATCGCCCGCACCGTATTCTTCCACAAGTATGCGCAATTGCTCGATGCGTGTGGCATCGAGCGGTATCGCCGACTGCACGAGTTCATCTCTTAGCTTGATTAAATCATCCTCTCTCCAGAGTTCAAGAACCTTTTTATCACTCTCCTGCCCCATATAGATCTTGTCGGATAGCTCAAAAGGCTTTCCGCAGAACGGGCAACCATTGTAGCGTTCGAGTGGAAATGTACCGTAGGGAATGAAATGACCGCACAGTAGCGTTGTGCCGGGCATGGATTCATCGGGAAACATGTTGGCGAACAGTGTGACAAGATGATCCTCAGCCGACTCCCCCGTCGGCGTCGTCCAACCTTTGACAAGAGGCGCCCAGTTCAACCCCACTCCGTACACCTCCTCTATTACCCTCACCGTTTCCTCAAGCACCACTGGCGAGGCTGCGTTTGCAGCCCCGAGTGCCTGAGGAGAAAGCTCATAGCCAAACCGGGCCAGAGAAGCTGCAAAGGCAGCCGCAGGCTCCCGAAGCTTTTCTGAATCTATTGCCGGATCGGCCCCGAAATATAAGGCTCCGTGGCTTAAGGCTACTTTCAGAAGTGAGGTGTTCATAAGCAGATATTAAAAAAGGGGCAATCGGACGACTGGTTTCTAATCATGAAAAAGTAGTAAGCCGTCCTTGGCCCCTGATTGTATTCTTTGTTAAATAAACTCAGTCGAGAAGCTCGATACGCCGCCACAAGCGGTCAGGCACCAGTTTCCACAGAGCGGTCACCACAGCCCAGCGTGCATCTATGATCGCAACACGCTTTGCCCTGAGCATGGCTTTCTCCAACTTCGGTGCCACATAGTCAATACTCATTTCAAGAGGATATTCATGCCCGTTGAGCAGAGGAGTGTCTACAAATCCGGGGCGGATATCCGTCACAGCCACGTTGACGTGCTGCTGGTGAGCGAGCTGATCGATAGCCTGGAGATACGTCCACTGATATCGCTTCGTTGCAGAATAAGTGGCGGAAATACCTATGCCCTTTGTTCCTGCCACTGAAGTGATAGCAGCGATATGCCCGCGCGATACATTGGCTGTAGCCTTGAAATACTTGTAAGCTGCATTCACCATACGTGTAAAGCCGAGTACATTCACCTCGATAGTGCGGCGGTCAAGCGCCTCGTCGAGCTCAGGATTGCGCCAGCCGCATCCGGCGGCGTAGAGCATATAATCCATGCCCCCGAGAGTCTCTATCAGATTATTGAAGCGCTCCACGGCATCTTCGGCGGTCACGTCGATAGCCATATATTCGATTCTGTCGGGATAGGCATCCTTGAGTGCCTTAAGTTCCTTCTCGCGGCGGGCAGCTATGCCCACGCGCCAGCCAAGGCGGGCGAAATCAGTAGCGACACGGCGTCCGATACCCGACGAAGCTCCTATTATGATGATTCTTTTCATTATATTATTCTAAAGGTGTTTGTTCGTTAGTCGATGACGATAAATGTTCTGCTGTCTCAACGTCATCATGCCGCTTTTTGTTCAGCCGTTCGATTCCGAAGGTGTACACAAAGGAGAATGAGCCGGATATCGGACTCGTCCGGGCACCGAATCCGGGCACGTACCATGGTTTTCCATGGGGAGCCTTACCGTTATGGACCAGGCTCTGATATTTCACGGTCCACCCGGCCGAGATCGGGCCCCATATCTTCACTCTCAGGCCGAGACAGAATTCTATCCACCCGGCCGTGGTGCGCGTAGCCGGGATATTGAAGACCGATGTTTCGTCCCAGTATGGAGAGTCTACAGTCACATTATCTATACTGTAGCTGAAGGGCGAGAAACCATATCGCAGACCGGCAAAAAACGAGTAGTCCGGATTGGAATTATAGAGGAAATTATAGTTAACCCCAAGACGGAAATAAACACTCATTGGAGAGCGGTAGGTGAAGTTGCTCCCCGAAGGAGTATAGTCAGCCAGACCCAGACCAACCTCGGCTATCGGCTTGTAGCGGTTGTGAAGCGACAGTTCGACCCATGCATCGGCAATGCCGTAGTGCTGCCCGAAAGCGCGTAGCAGAGGATCCCATACGTTCACTCCCACCGACAAGGCATGAAAAAGAGGAAATTCCATTTTCGGCACACGGTTGATGAGCGTAGAGTCCATCCATTCCACTCCGGTTATAGTGTCGACAAATACCGTCTGGCCGTTTTCATTGAGATAGCTTACCGAGTTTGCACGCCTCTTGGCGTTGATTCTCGCGGTATCGTTAGCCGTCTCGTTGATAGCCTTCGTGGTGGTGGCAGGAGTCTCTACAGGAGTCATTCGACGCCGCGTCTGGGCATCGGAGGCAAAGATTCCCGCTATCATGGCGAGGAGGATGAGTATGGCATGAACTCTTTTCATTCTTCTTCCTCTTCCTGAGTGCTTGTTCGGAAATAAATGCGGATGCGCTGGATATCCACATTCGTAATCAAGGAATCGGTTATCACCACCGAGTCGACAATATGAGTGGTATAGCGGAGCTTACGTATATTGTAGTAGTACATTGCTCCGCATTCCTCCGAGGCGAAATAAGGTTTGGAAAGATAGTCGAACTCTATGGTGTCGTTCATCCATGGATAATCGAGGCCCTCCTGCATGTAGCGTATGCACCAGGCTGTCGACTCCTTGGTCGATCTCATTGGCAGATAAAGCTCCGACACCGACTGGGCCGAGTCTAACAGCACCGAATCGTTGGGGGCGTCAACGCCGCTTATGCGCAGTCCCGACAGCCGTATCGACGACCCCGTCGATGAATCATAAAACCCAGCCAGCGGCACGGCACTCTGATTGTCGAGGCATCCTGTTGTATTACACGACCCCACGCCAAGCACTATCACTGCCAAAGCTATGATTTTCGACCCTTTCACCTATATAAAACTGTTTCTTCAAGAACTCTGCGTACCTTCGCCGGAGCACCGACGCCTTCGCCCGGATACCCAAGAGGAATAATGGCAACAGGAACTACTCCATCAGGCAAGTCAAGACCTGCGAGCACTTCCGGCTTGAAATTGCACACCCAGCAGCTTCCGAGTCCGTGAGCCTCGGCTGCAAGACAGACATGCTCCGTAGCGATCGCCACGTCGATATCAGTGTGATTCTTTCCGTCATCGGCACGTACCCAACCATCAGCGGGCACACCACACATTAATATATACAGCGGAGCATCGGCAAACCAAGGCCGGTCGTACGATGCCCTCACAGTTTCACGTCCGGCATCGCTTTTCACCACTACGAAGCGCCAAGGCTGACGGTTGCATGCCGAAGGTGCCAGACGGGCATCTTCAAGAATTGCCTTCAGGATCTCATCCACCACTTCTGCCGGTGAATACGAGCGGCACGAAAAGCGGGAGGCACAAAGGGCATCGAAAGAATTATCTGTCATGGCGGTCTGTTTTTTCATTTTCACCAAGCACCTCTTCTATCTCATATTCATTTCGCTTCGGAGAATTGCGCACCACAAGCTCGCCCACAAAACCGGCGAGGAAGAACTGCGAACCCAGAAGCATCATCACCAGTGAGATATAGAAATAGGGAGAATCTGTCACGAGGATATAGTGGGCGCCACTGTAAAGGTGATACAGCTTCATCGCTCCCACAACAATCACGGCGATAAGACCGATAAAGAACATCAGGCTGCCGAGCAACCCGAAGAAATGCATCGGTTTCTTGCCGAACCGTCCGGTGAACCACAGTGTGAGTAGATCGAGATAACCGTTCACAAAGCGGTCGAGGCCAAACTTGGTCTTACCGTATTTCCGCGCCTGATGATGCACCACCTTCTCGCCTATGCGGTTGAATCCGGCAAGCTTGGCAAGATAAGGGATATAGCGGTGCATGTCGCCGTAAACCTCGATGTGCTTCACCACAGCCTTGCGGTAGGCCTTCAGGCCGCAGTTGAAGTCGTGCAGATTGTGGATTCCGCTCACTTTCCGGGCAGTGGCGTTGAAAAGTTTTGTAGGTATCGTCTTCGAAAGCGGATCGTAGCGCTTCTGCTTGTAGCCGCTCACAAGGTCGTAGCCGTCTTCCGTCACCATGCGGTAAAGCTCGGGAATCTCATCTGGACTATCCTGAAGATCGGCATCCATGGTAATCACAACATCACCTTTGGCAAGACGGAAACCGGTGTTGAGCGCTGGCGACTTACCGTAATTACGCCTGAACGACACACCTTTCACATGTTCGGCATCTGCTTCCCGCAGCTTGCGGATCACATTCCACGAGTCGTCGGTCGAGCCGTCGTCTACATATATCACTTCATAACTGAAGCCCTTCGACGCCATAACCCGCGCTATCCACTCATTAAGCTCGGGAAGCGATTCCGCCTCATTGAAGAGAGGCACGATTACAGAAATATCCATTGATCAGATATTGTTATCAGTTACACGGGGCATACGGCGGCGCATCGAGGCGGTCTTCACAAATATAGCCACAATAAGCGACATCACCGTACCCACGAGGATATTGAACGAAATTAGATTTGCCGTCACATCGGTAGCCGTAGGCATCTTCTTGCTCGACATCTCGCTCAGAAGATCGGCCATTTCGGCGTACTGCCCGTCGGGAGCATCCCGAAGCGTCTGTATGGTGAAAGCGATCGTTTCCGGTATGAAGTCCGGGGAAACAAACCGCAGCCAGCAGTACACAAAGGCCGCAGGAAGGAGGATTCCGAAAAAGAATGTGCCTATCCCCTCGGCCCAGAGTTCGGGGAAACTGAGGCTGTTATCAGCCGACACATTGCTTCTCCTGACAAGCCGGTAGAGCACAAAAGGCATCGCAAGTGAACCCAGCCAGAGAATCACCCCGGCCAAACCGAAGCGGGGCGACAGACCCATACACACCGCCAGTACACATATATAGATACCTATCACGAGACCGTTTTCTCCGGCTCGAACGAGTATAGGCTTGGGAGGAACTGTTGCTGTCGTCATCTTACTTTTATCTTTTTCAGTCAGACTACAAAGTTAGGCATTTTCAGCCAATCAGCAAAGAGCGAAATAGCTTAAACACTTTTTAACTCATTTCTACCCGACCAATTTGTAATTTAATGAGTATTTTTGCGTCAATTATACATAGAACACAACGCTGAAAACAATAATCCAACCAATTATATCAGATGAAAAAATTGATTTTACGCGGGCTCGCTATCATAATGGCAGTGACTGCCTCCTGGAGCACCGCAACAGCTCAGCAGGGACAGATTCCTACTCTACCCCTCGACAGCGAAATCCGCACCGGAGTGCTCGACAACGGGCTCACCTACTATGTGCGTCACAACGCTACACCTAAAGGACAGGCCGACTTCTACATCGCTCAGAAGGTAGGCTCGATTCTCGAAGAAGACAATCAGAGAGGTCTCGCTCACTTCCTTGAGCACATGTGCTTCAACGGCACTGAAAACTTCCCCGGAAAGGGAATCATCAACTGGCTCGAATCTAAAGGTGTGAAATTCGGCGAAAACCTCAACGCCTACACCGGCGTCGACGAAACCGTCTACAACATCTCAAACGTTCCCTGTACTTCAACCTCCGTGCAGGACTCTTGCCTACTCATCCTCCACGACTGGTCGTGCGCACTCACTCTCGACCCTGCCGAAATCGACGCTGAGCGTGGTGTGATCCACGAAGAATGGCGCCGCAGCATGGCTGGCGAGATGCGCGTCATCGAGCAGCTCCTCCCCACCATCTACCCCGACAGCCGCTATGGCGAACGTCTCCCTATCGGTACTATGGAAGTGGTCGACAACTTCCCTCCCCAGGCTATCATCGACTACTACCACACATGGTACCGTCCTGACCAGCAGGGTATCATTGTGGTAGGTGACATCGACCCCGAATACATCGAAACCAAGATAAAGGAGATCTTCTCGCCCATTCCCATGCCCGAGAACGCTAAGGAGCGTGAATACTTCCTCGTCGACGAGACCCCCGGAACAATCTTCGCCATTGGTTCTGACAAAGAAGTGACTTCGGCCAACATCGAAATCATCTTCAAGACTGATGCCATGAAGCTCCCCCGCGAGTATCGCAACACCGACGCTTACTTCGCTACCGAGTACATGCGCAAGATGATCACCTCAATGCTCAACGCCCGTCTCGCCGACATCGGCAACAAACCCGACACCGAGTATGCCCGTGCACGCGTGATGATCGGCGACTTCTTCCTTGCCAAGACCATGGGTGCGCTCGACCTCGACGTCATCGCCAAGGACACCGACGTGATCCCCGCATTCCAGCAGGCATATCGTGAACTCCTCCGTGCTGCCCGCGGCGGTTTCACCGTAGGCGAATACGACCGTGCCCGTGCTGAATTCCTCTCCGGCATAGAGAAGGCTTACAACGAACGTGACCACCGCCCCAACGAGGATTTCTCCCGCAGCATCGTGCGTACATTCATCGACAATGTGCCTATGACCGATATGGAGACTTTCAAGGCTAAGTACGACCAGTTCGCCCAGCTCCTTACCGTTGAGCAGATCAACACTATCCTACCCCAGATGATCACTGAGGACAACCGCATCGTACTCGCTCTAATCCCCGATGCCGAAGGCTACACCCTCCCCACTGAAGAAGCTCTCGCTGCAGCTATCGAAGCGATTGAGGAAGAAGACATCGAGCCTTACAAAGACGAAATGCGCACCGACCCGCTCATTCCCTCTCTGCCCGCTCCCGGCACTATCAAGTCTACATCGACCAACGCCGAGTGGGATGCCACAGAATACACCCTCTCCAACGGCGCTCGCGTACTCGTTAAGAAGACAGCCTTCAAGCCAGGCGAAATCACTTTCCACGCCATTGCTCTCGGCAACGGTCTCGCTACTCTCGACGAAGCCAACGCCGCTTCGGTGAAATACCTTCCCATCGCGCTGATGAATGAAGCTTACTACGACTACTCCAACTCCGACCTCAAGAAATACCTTCAGGGCAAGCAGATCGAGATCGGATTCAGCACCGACGCCTACACACGCAACATCGAAGGCACCACCACTGCCAAAGACCTACCTACAACTATGGAGCTTATCTACTCCCTCTTCACAGGCTTCAACCTTAAGGAAGACGAATTCGAGGCTCGCCGAAGCGCAATGGCAGGCATCATGGCCAACCAGGCTACCGATCCCCAGTACATCTTCCAGAAGAGCTTCATGAGCGTGCTATTCAGCTCGCCCCTCCGTCAGGCTCTCACTGTTGAAGACATCAAGGCTGCCGACCGCAACATCATCATCGAGACTATCAAGAACATGACAGCCAACGCCGCCGACTATCTCTTCGTATTCACCGGCGACATCGATACCGACACATTCATTCCCCTCATGGAGCAGTACATAGCAACCATCCCCGGCAACCCTGCGACTGCTACTACTGCCTACACCACAAGCGAAGGCTTTGAATTCCCCAAAGGCACCGAGACAAACAACTTCTCCACTCCCATGGAGACACCTCAGAGCTGGATTCTCATCCTCCTTACTGGCAAAGAGCCCTACAGCACTGAAAACAAGCTTATGGTCGACATTGCTGCTCAGGTACTCTCAAAGAGCCTCCTCAACAAAGTACGCGAGGAAATGGGTGCAACCTACTCTATCGGCGCCGCAGGTATGCTCACTCGCACCGGCTCCGACAACGTTCTCTTCCAGATCGCATTCCCAATGCGTCCTGAAATGAAAGACGAAGCTCTCGCTGCTATCAAAGAAATCGTTTGGGCACTCCCCGAAACTCTCTCTGCTGAAGACATTACACCCGCTATCGAATTCATGCAGAAAGACATCAAGGAGAAACTCGAGAAGAACGAAGAATGGTCTGAATCAATCACCGCTGCAAGCATCAACGGTGTGAACACCTTCCTCACCACCGAAGAAGCCCTCAAGACCATTACCCCCGAGAAAGTACGCGCTCTCATGAAAGACATCATCAGCCAGGGCAACTACCGCACCATTATCCTCGATCCCGAAGCTAAATAATCAATAGCGCATTAATATCCAAGAGGCAGATCCACCCGGACCTGCCTCTTTTTATATATCTAAATATTTGCTCAAACAAAAATAATTAGATAACTTTGCCGTGCCGACCAAACTCTACCCAACGCCAATCATGGTCGAGGGGATGTGGGAGGGTGGCATTACATTTTTGAAGAGCGTTTATCCACGCTGATTCTTGACTCTTCGGAATTCTCGCAAAATTTCATATTGATGTCAAGGATTGAGCAACGGTAGATGCCCGTGGTATGTACACTATGCATCGGTGAGCCTCGGGAGAGGGTTGCCGCATTGCAGCCGTATACATATTGGCGTGGGCTTCTGCGTTGCCGTCCAACATCAATAGGGCAAAGCGAGAAGCCTCGAAGAGTAGGACGGCAACCGATACAGATTCCTACGCTTTTTCTTTATAAATCAACCACTTAACGCCGACGAGGGGATGACCGAGGCACCAAAATCCAAACACCATGAAAAGGATTTTACTCTTCCTCCTATGCTTCGCCACACTTCTCTGGGCTCAGGCACAAACCTTCACTCTAGACGCACTTGCTTACACGGTGACCTCTTCTGAGAACCGGGAGGTTTCAGTAGCTGCTAATGATACGGGCCTCTCGGGAGAGTTAACTATCCCTGCAAATGTATCTTACGAAGGAAAAGTTTATAAAGTATCCTCTATTGAAGAACATGGGTTTGAAGGATGTCGTGATTTAACTGCGGTGTTTATCCCGAATACTATAGAATCAATACTTGGAGCAGCCTTCTGTGACTGTTCCAAAATAACTTCGTTGACAATTCCGGAATCAGTAAACTCAATCGGTCTTTTCGCTTTTCTTCGTTGCGAAAGTCTGACAGAAATTAACGTAGATCTTAATAATAACAGTTACTGCTCAATCAACGGAGTCCTGTTCAGCAAAAAGAAGGATGTATTGGTTGCATACCCGGTAGGGAAGACTGAAACTCACTATACTATTCCGAACTCTGTAGATTCAATTGGGGCATGTTCCTTCACTCCGTGCATACACCTTACTTCAATTACTATCCCTAGCACAGTTGTATCAATTGGCTATAATGCCTTTAATTCTTGTGCCGGACTAAAATCACTCACTATTCCCAATTCAGTTACTTCTATAGGCGATTGGGCATTTTGTCATTGCCGCAGTCTAACATCTGTTATTATTCCTAATACGATATCCCTTCTTGATTGGGGTATTTTTAATGATTGTAGCAACCTTACATTTGTAACTATCCCGAATTCTGTAACTTCTATTAGGAAGGATGCTTTTTCCGATTGCACACTTCTGACCAATGTAACTATACCAAACTCAGTTAAAGTCATTGAAGATTATGCTTTTGCGAGAAGTGGACTAAAAACAATTTGCATTAATTCGCCCGAACCTCCGGCTATTGAAAGCAATACTTTCCCACTCGACAACGATATAACCGCCTACGTGCCGAGTCTTCTTGTCGACACTTATGAAAACTCTGATATTTGGAGCGAACTTAATATTATTGGTATAACACCTCCATATCTTGCAAACGCGGCTGCTCTTACCGTGCTTAATTATGCTCCCGATACTTTTTCAGGTATTCAGTTCGACATTGAAGCTCCCTCCGGAGTTGAATTGAGTTTCAACGCCGAAGCATCTGATAAAATGACAATTAACACCAACACAATAGAAGACGGTAAGATTCGATACATTGCTTATACAAAAAACAGCCAAGTTCTGGATGTTGACTTTATCTGTACGGCTACAGCCTCTGAGGCTACCCGCGGAGAACTAAATATCAGCAACATCATTCTATCTATTGATGATCTTCCAGTCAGTGTCGATGATATCAAGATTCCTGTACTTGGTTATGGTCTTGATAATCTTACACTTCCCGACCTTGATGAGCCGGAGACGCTTCTTTCGATCCCCGACGATCTCAAAGATATCGAGGACATCACTATCGCGTGGAAGCCATACTCTTGTGATTTCGGAGATCTCTATGCCGACGGTCATTTCACAGCTACCGGAAATGGTTTGATAACTGATCTGCCATTACAGATTACCGATAAAATGGTGCTTGCACCTCTCAATGCAACCGCGATTCTTAATGTTCTTTTCTTAATGGGCGACGTAGACCGCTCAGGCACTATCGACATTGCCGACGTAGTAGCAGTGGTTAACTACATACTCATGCGCGACCCCGATCCATTCGACTTCAAGCGCGCAGACCTCGACTACAGCGGCAACATCAACATCGCCGACCTTACCCGCCTCGTAAAACTCGTTCTCGCACAGCCTAAGGCCGCTCCCGCTAAGCGCCACGCACGTGCACGCTCCGCCGAAGGTGAAATCCACCTCACCGTGCCCACCACGGGCGAAACAGTCGACGGTAAGCGCCACGTCTACGTCCACCTCGACACCGACCGCGAATACACCGCCATGCAGGTTGATCTCCAGACTACCGGAGGCGCCCGCATCGCATCAATCAACGCTGGTCCCGGCATCGACAGCCACGTAATGGATCACGCCGCTATCGATCCGACAACCACCCGCGTCCTTCTCTATTCGCATAATCTCTCTTCCCTCCCAGCAGGCGATCATATCATCGACGTCACCCTCGCCGACAACAGCACCGACGAAGCACCCGACGCTCAGATTCTTGCCACATCGGCTATCAGCGCCGACGCCGACGGCCACGCCTACACCCACTCCGCCGCCAGCGCCAACATCGGCGACATCTCCACCGGCCTCCAAAGCGTCTACCCCACGACCATGACAATCACCACCTCCGTCGGCCACATCACAGTTGAAGCACCCGCAGCTTCCACCGTCACAATCACCGACCTCCAAGGCCGTACACTCGGCACATGGACCGGCACCGGCAGCCTCAACCTCTCCCGCGGCCTCTACATCGTCTCCGCCACCAACTGCCGCCCGCAGAAAGTCGAAATCCGTTAATTCTTGACCATTATAACTTCCTTAATATGCTCCCGGCGGTGCGCGCCTAAAGCGCATCGCCGGGAGTTTTTGCGCCAAAACAGTACTCAACGAATGGCGTCCCGAAGGGCCGCCGGTCAAATCGTAGCCCGGCCCACACCG
>CAYYQS010000041.1:0-16979 GCA_964472555.1 uncultured Bacteroides sp. | reverse complement strand
ATGCTATGCGTGCCTTAAGATACTGAGGATATCGGCCTGTGCGGAGCATTTCGGCATCGTAGTTGCTCTCTATCATCAGATGAGATGCCTGCCGGATGTAGAAATCTGCGCGCGGAGTCACCATTCCCGTATCTGTGGCCACTACGAAGTGAATGCCTTCCCCGTCGATCGCAAAGCCTGAATTGTCGGTGCCGTCGTGGCTCGTTTCAAAAGCGGTGACGGTAAACGATCCTACTTTAAAAGGAAATTCCTTGTAGATAGGGGTGTGGAAATCCTTGATTCTGCGCGACATGCTGTGGCGCCTCAGCAGGCCGTTGAAGGCCTTTGGTGTGGCATAGAGGCGCATGTGGTGATTGTAGCGGAGTATGGCGTAGGCGAAACGCACATGATCGCTGTGGTCGTGAGTAAGAATTATTCCTTTGATAGTCAGCGGATCAATGCTGTTGGCCTCGAGCTGTGCCATTACGTACTTGTTGTCCACCCCGGCATCTATGAGCAATCCGCAGGAGGGAGTCCCGATATATGAGCAATTTCCGCTGCTACCGCTGCCGAACGACATGAAGCGTACCTTTTCAGCCACGGCGAGGTCTTCATCTTCGAGCGGTTTCAAGGTATCATCGCTGTCGGGAGCTACAGGCGCGTCGAAGAGGCCGGGCTGATTGGCCCAGAATGCTTCGGTATTATGGTTGCGTCGCCTGCGGGTCATTGCTTGTATAGTAAAAATATCGCCGGGCGCTTGGCGTAGTCGTACGATGCCGTCTTCCAGGCTTTTACAGGGCGTGTTATGATAGATTGACTCTCTCCGGTGATATCGGCCGCCACACATAGCAGCATGTCGCCGGGCAGGCTTGAGGCCAGTTCGCCGATAAGCCGGTTATTTCGGTAGGGAGTCTCTATGAATATCTGTGTCTGATTGCGGTGGCGGATATCATGTTCCATCTGGCGGAGGGCTGCCGCTCGTTTGCCACCGTCGATAGGAAGATAGCCTAAGAAGCAGAACGACTGTCCGTTGAACCCCGACCCCATGAGCGACATCAGGATGCTCGAAGGGCCGACGGGAGGGACAACCTCGACCCCGCGTCGCTGAGCCACCGCCACAAGATCGGCTCCCGGATCGGCAACAGCCGGGCACCCCGCTTCGCTTATTATGCCGATGTCATGACCCTCCAAGGCCGGAAGTATCATCTGCTCGACAGCTTCCGGAGACGTATGCTCGTTGAGCACCTCGAAGTGAAGGCTGTCGATGTCAATGGCGCGGTTGCAGGCCTTGAGAAAGCGACGGGCTGTACGCAATTCCTCGACAACGAAGTATTTCACCGCAGAGATCAGGTCTATATTTCTCTGCGGAAGCACATCCGAAGCGGCACATGGTGCCATAGTCGAAGGAAAAAGATACAATTTACCGGTGCCCATATCCGACTACAAAATTAACAAAAAATCCTCACTCGGCAAAATATGAGATGCCCCGAGATTGCCCCGGCGTAATTTTGCACCAAAAAATTCAGAAGCAGGAAAAATGGAAGATCTGATATTTCTATCCCTAGACCTTGGCATGGTGCTCGAACGCCTTGAAAAACAAGATGATAATATAAGTGAATCGCACCTTTACAGAGGTTTCAACGAAGTGTGCCGACGGCTGGGTAGCTCTTTATCCTCATCAAAATATCAGCACATCAGCGGACGTAGGGGAGTGTGGGGCTTTATGAAACTTATAGCGCCTGTCAACTACACCGGCTACAGCTGGCTCCGCCACGATGCCGAAGTGGCCGTAGCCATAGCCGCAATGCTCGACAGCACTCACGATTCATTCTTCGATCATGCCCTCAATGCAATCGTCGCCAATATTCTTCATTCGCTCTCCGAACCGGAATGGGAGATAGTGCCCGATACTTTACGATGACGTCGGTGCCAGATAGCGTGTTCGGCTATACCGCGGGTGAGAAGATAAGCATTGAAGGCAAGCCAGAGGCCCGAGTTGCCAAGCGGACCATGGAGAATACCCCAGAGAAGGAAGAACACCGCGATTGCAATAGCCATTGAAATGAGCATTCCGCGCGATAGTACCGTACCGACGAAGATACCGTCCCAGATAAAGGCTGCGTAGCCGCACAGCGGCAGAACAATTGCCCAAGGCAGATAGTCGCGCGCAACCTCCACCACATGACGGTCTTCGGCGAGAATGCCCATAAACCATTCTCCGGCCACGCCATAGAGAATGGCGAAGAGAGCAGCACAACCCAGCCCGACTCGCAGCAGCGACTTTATGAGCGTCGACAGGCCTTCCTTATCTTCCGCTCCGGTGTATTTCCCTGCAAGAGCCTCTCCGGCATATGCAAATCCGTCCATAAAAAACGAGAACAGCATGAAAAGCTGCAGCAGAAGTGCGTTCGCTGCAAGGATGTCGGCGCCGCTCAGAGCACCGGCGTGTGTGAACCATACCGTTACGGCCACAAGACAGCACGTGCGCAGAAAAAGATCGAGATTCAGCTTGAAAAATGCTCCGAGGGTGCGTCGCTCGAATATCTTGCGGAACTCCACTCTTTGAGGCTTGAACCGCAGTGCGATGATCACGCCCCCGCACACGGCTCCTGCCCATTGCGCTATGGTAGTGCCCGCGGCAACTCCCTCGATCTTCCACTCAAGCACAAATACGAGATAGAGACTCACGGCGATATTGATGATGTTGGCCGCTACGGCCATTACGAGTGCCGCCTTCGAATCCTGCATACCCACAAACCAACCTGCCAAAGCGTAGGTGGTCATGACGGCCGGAGCTCCCCAGATGCAGATGTGGAAATATCGTGCCGCCAAAGCCGCTGTCGCATCGTCGGCGTCCATAAACTGCAGCACAACAGTGCAAATCGGCTCCGACAGCACTATCATCAGCACCCCGAGGGTTAACCCTATCACAAGCGAACGCCAGAGCACAAGAGCCTCTTTCTCCCTGTCGGATGCCCCGAATGCCGTCGCCGTGAGACCACTCGTGCCCATGCGCAGGAAATTGAAAATCCAGTATAGCATGTTGAACATCGTACCGCCCACCGCTATTGCAGCTATATAAACAGGAGCGCCGATATGGCCTGTGACGGCCACATCGACGAGACTCATGATCGGCGTGGTGAGATTCGACACGATCGCCGGGAGGGCGATAGCCGCAATCTCGCGCCAGTGATTATTTCGCTTTGCGTGAAGCAAGGTAGAGGAAGCCTATAAGAGCTGCGTAAGCAATAAGGCCGCGGATCTGAGGACCGAATTCTCCGCCGTCGGTAGGAATTTCTGCGCCAGCAAAAATTGTCACGGCAGCAAGTACGCCGAAGAGTGCGCCGCCTGCTATAAGACCCGACGAGATAAGTGTCCCGCGGTCGGTACGCGCACGGCATACATCAGCATCCTTCGAGCTGTGGCTTACGAAGTAGTTCACCAGACCGCCCACAAGCATGGGAGTGTTGAGGTGCAGGGGAAGGAACATACCCAGGCAGAAAGCCAGAGTGGGTATTCCGAGCCAGTTGAGAAGAAGAGCGAGAATTGCTCCGATGATGTAGAGAGTCCATGGTGTGGCACCCCCCATCATCATGGGTTCGATTACCTTCGCCATGGCGTTGGCCTGAGGAGCTGCCATTGCTCCCTCGCCGGTAAAGCCGTACACCTTGTTGAGCATGATCATCACACCGCCTACTGTCGCGGCAGACACAAGTGTGCCGAGGAACTTCCAGCTCTCCTGCTTTTTAGGAGTTGAGCCGAGCCAGTAGCCGATCTTAAGGTCGGTAACGAAGCCTCCGGCCATCGAAAGCGCCGTACACACCACGCCGCCGAGCACCATGGCTGCAACAATACCCGACGTTCCGCTCAGACCGATAGCTACGAATACGCCTGAAGCGATGATGAGCGTCATAAGCGTCATGCCGCTCACAGGGTTGCTGCCGACAATAGCGATAGCGTTGGCGGCAACCGTAGTGAAGAGGAAAGCGATAACGGTCACCACAATCCATGCCACAAGAGCCTGCCAGAACACGTGAATCACGCCTATCCAGAAGAAAATAAGCACACCTAAGAGAGTGATAGCCGAAAGGTAGACGATATGCTTCATCGAGATATCGGTCTGCCAGCGGGGGGTAGTACCCTTGGTCTGAGCGCCCTTGAGTTCTCTCGCTGCAAGACCCGCAGCCTGTGCAATGATACCCCGCGACTTGATGATGCCGAGGATACCTGCCATAGCTATACCGCCGATACCTATCATGCGGGCATAGTCGGCGAAAATCGCGTTGGGGCTCATGGCTGCGATTTCAGGCGAGCCGTAAGTACCCATAAGAGGGATGATGAACCACCACACGAAAGCCGAACCGGCGAAGATAACGAAAGCATACTTAAGGCCTACGATATAGCCCAGACCTAAGACGGCCGCACCGGTATTGCATGAGAATACATATTTAGTCTTCTCGGCGAGAGTCTGACCCCAGGAGTAAGCCGTGGTGGTAACAACTTCTGTCCACCAGCCTGCGGTGGCGATGATATAGTCGTAAAGACCACCTATGAGGGCAGAGATAAGAAGCACTTTTCCCTGCGACTTGCCTCCCTTGTCGGCTGCAACGGCACCACGCCCGCTGAGGAGAACCTGTGTGGTAGCCGTAGCCTCCGGGAAAGGATATTTGCCGTGCATATCCTTCACGAAATATTTGCGGAAAGGAATAAAGAAGAGTATGCCGAGCATACCGCCGAACAGCGAGCTCAGGAACACCTCAAGGAAATCTACCGTAATCTCCGGGTGTGTTGCCTGCAGGATGTACAGTGCCGGGAGTGTAAAGATCGCTCCGGCCACGATCACGCCTGAGCACGAACCGATAGACTGAATGATTACGTTCTGACCAAGAGGATCTTTCTTGAACTTGCTCGTTAGGCTCACCGCGATAATGGCGATAGGAATAGCCGCTTCGAACACCTGCCCGACCTTCAGGCCGAGATAGGCTGCTGCTGCACTGAAAATCACAGCGAGTATCAGGCCTGTGGTGACTGAGAACGGTGTTACCTCGGCATAGTCGCGCGCCGGATGCATTATAGGACGATACTCCTCATCCTCTCCGAGCTCTATGAACGCGTTTTCCGGAAGGTCGATAGGATCGACATCGGCAGCCGGAATGTCGTAGGGCTGTTTGTCTGCTTTCATTATTATATGATATGTTTTGGTTTATTTCACGGGAATCTTAAGCTTCTGGCCTGCATTGATGTTGTCGTTCTTCAGGTTGTTGGCCTTCTTGATTGCGGCAACGGTCACACCGTAGCGCTTGGCTATCTTCGAGAGATTCTCTCCTTTCCGCACGGTATGTGTCTGAGCCTTGGGAGTGGTAGTCTTGGCCGGAGTGGAAGCCTTGGGCGTAGTGCTGCTCTTTGAAGTCGAGCTCGCCTTTGGAGCCGGTGCGGGAGCGGGCTTTTCTTCTTTAACCTGCGGAGCCGGTTCGCTGAAAGCTGCAGCCACATTGTCGCTTACCGACAAGGTAGTGTCTGCCGGTGCGCTGATGCTGTCTGTTGCGCTCTGCGGTACTTCTACATTCTGCGTCTCAGTCGTCACGGGTGCTGTCTGAGGCTTATATTTGCGCTGTACGGTCTTGATTTTCAAGGTCCGTCCTGCCTTAACGCTCTGTCCAACTTTATTGGTCTTGCGGATTGCAGCGACTGTAACACCGTATTTAGCAGCGATTTTCGATAGAGTCTCGCCTTTTTTCACCTTGTGGTACACAGTGGTCTCTTCGTCGTAGTATTCGCCGCGGGAATCACGCCCCGTAGTAGCTGCCGACGCCGGTTCCACCACACCGCGCCGTGTATATTGCGAAGCGTTGTGGTTAACGATCGAATCCTCGTTTGCGATGTAGGCGTACACCTGCAGAGAGGGGAGTACGAGAGAATATGGCTTGATATCACCGGGAATATAATCTTTGCGGAACTGAGGATTGAGAGCTCGGAGCTCGGCAATGGGTATGTCCATCACATCGGCGATCTGCTCGAAATGTACGCGTCGGTTAACGTGCACGGTGTCGACAACTATAGGTCGGCGCGCCAGAGCAGGGGAAATGTTATGGTCTTTATGATAGGTCATTATGTAGTTGGCCGCGATGAAAGCAGGGAAGTAGCCGCGCGTCTCAGGCAGGAGGAAAGGGTATATGTCCCAGAAATCGTGCTTGCCCTCACCGGCGCGCCGAAGGGCTTTGTTCACGTTGCCGGGGCCGCAGTTGTACGCAGCGATAGCAAGCGACCAGTCGTTGTAAGTGTTGTAGAGTTGCTTCAGATAGCGTGCTCCGGCATCGGAAGCGAGGTAGGGGTCGCGGCGCTGGTCGATGATAGTATTCACCTCCAGGCCGAGTCCGGTGGCTGTAGCGGGCATGAATTGCCACAGACCGCCCGCACCGGCACGCGAAGTGGCTGTGGGCACGAGAGCCGATTCGATTACCGGAAGATACTTGAGTTCATGCGGCAGTCCGTAGCGCTCCAGAGCCTCTACGAAAATTGGCATGTAGTAAAGGCTCAGACCGAGCATATTCTCCACAAGCTGCTTCTTGCGCTGACCGTAGAAGATTATCATATTCTTTACCACGGAGTTGAAAGGCATTTCTATCTCCGTAGGCATGGCTGCGAGACGCTCTATGAGCACTTCATCCGAGAAATCTCCGCTGTCGCGTTTATCTGCTTCGTAGTCGAGCACAACATAGTTTTTCAGATACCAGTCTTCGAGCATCTTGTGAGTGTCGGTCTCGACGCTGCTCGGCATGATTATGGAGGGCTGCATCGAGCTGTCGGATACCGTAAGCACCGACTGCTGTGCTACTGCGGGCAGCGTCATGGCGGCGGCCGCGGCTATTGCGGAGAGTTTGTGGAATATATTCATCAGTATATCTTATATCTATAGTAATATGTGTTGTAGTGTTTTGTCAGAAATTGAGTGCCCAGCACAGCCCGACGGCAGGTTTCATACCCCTCGACTCCTGGAAGAGTACCGGGCTCAGATCCATCGATAGTTCCGGACTGATATCGAAGTGCGAGAGCGAAGCGTCCACGTACGCGTCGACCATGGCAATCAGGTACACTCCCACCATGGCGATTATGCACAGGTCGCGGTTACGCCGGAAATAATTCTTTCTCGACTGAAGAACATTGGTAAGCCAGCTTTTGTCGAGATCACCCTCATTCACGTTCGGAGGAAAGAAGTTCATATATGAATTAGTCGAGGGATCGGTATCCATTATATCGCGGTAAGCCTTGGTGTAGTCCTTGAGCATACCGTTGTTCCACGAAGTGGCATAGCTGAGTCCCATGTAGGCTCCTATCACGATAGGCAGCTTCCAGTACCGGCGGTTGTAGAGCTGACCGAGACCCGGGAAAAGTGCCGAGAGCCACACCGCCCTGTTGGGGTCGGGATTGAAAACTACGGTGCGCTCTTCCCATTGGTCGTAGGGCGATTCCTTTTGAGAGATTTCGACATCATCTTCCGCTGTTTCTCCCGAGAGTACGGCGTCGCCGAGTATCACCGCTACACTGTCGGGAGCCGTGGCGATGCTATCGGTGGTCGTGCGGTGATGCTTTACGGGCATGTGCCTCTCCTGCCCCCCGCAAGCGAGGGCGGAAAAGAAGCAGATGAGCGCGAAGATGATATGTCGCAGAGTATCAGTCATCTTGGCGCTTAAGAGAGTCGAAAAGTGCTATCAGGCGTTCGAGTTCATCCTCGTCCTTGAACGGGAAAGTGATGCTTCCCCGCCCTTGTTTGTCGCAAGAGAAGCGTACCGGAGTGCGGAATGTGGCCGAAAGATGTTTTTTAAGTACATCGAAGTCGCTCGCCTCCATGCTCGGGCGCCGTGCCGGAGTGGCTTTCGTTGCACCGTTTTCATATTGCTTGGCAAGCTCTTCCACGCGGCGTACCGACAAGCCTTGCTTCAGAATCTCGTTGTAGAGCTTCAGCTGAAGTGCCGGGTCGGAGATAGTGAGTAGTGCGCGGGCGTGACCCATGTCGACACGCTTGTCGCGCAGACCGAGCTGAACTTCGGCCGGAAGCTTGAGCAGACGCAGGAAGTTGGCAATAGTAGCGCGTTTTTTGCCTATGCGCTCGCTCAGCCTTTCCTGTGTGAGATTGTACTGCTCGATGAGTTTGCGGAAGGTCAGCGCTATTTCTATGGCATTCAGGTCTTCACGCTGAATGTTCTCGATCAGGGCCATCTCGGTGAGCTCGGCATCGTTTGCCGTGCGGATGTAGGCTGGCACAGAGCCGAGCCCGGCCATGAGGGCTGCGCGGTAGCGGCGCTCACCGGCTATGATCTGGTACGAATCGGGCCCGGTCTTCCTCAGAGAAAGAGGCTGTATGATACCCAACTGACGGATCGAGGACGCGAGTTCCTCGAGTGCCTCGTCGTCGAAAAGTTTTCGGGGCTGGTCGGGATTGGGTGTGATCGAGGAGAGAGGTATGTCGTTGATTGCCGAACTGCCGCTGGCGGGCACATCGTCCATAGAGATCAGCGAGTCGAGGCCGCGGCCGAGAGCTGCACGTTTTAAAGCCATTGGTTATCAGGGGTTAGTGCCGCATGCGGCGTGAGTTTTTTGCTATAAGTTCTTTTGCTAAAAGCACATGGCTCGTTGCTCCGCGGCTCTCGGAGTCGTAGAGCAGGGCAGGGAGGCCATGGCTCGGTGCTTCGCTGAGACGTCTGTTACGGGGAATTACGGTATTAAAGACCATGTCGCCGAAGTGTCCCTTAAGCTCTTCATATATCTGGTTGGCGAGGCGCAGACGGGCATCATACATTGTCAGCAGGAAGCCTTCGATTTCAAGCGAGCGGTTGAGCTTCGACTTGATGATGCGTATTGTGTTGAGCAGCTTGCTGATACCTTCGAGCGCAAAATATTCGGCCTGCACGGGGATAATCACCGAGTCGGCTGCCGTGAGCGCATTCACTGTTATCAGGCCGAGCGACGGCGAGCAGTCGATGATAATGAAGTCGTAACTGTCCTTTACCGGCTCAAGCAAGCGAAGGAGCACCTTCTCGCGGTCCGGCTTGCTGATGAGTTCTATCTCAGCTCCCGCGAGGTCGATGCGCGAACCTACCAGAAAGAGTCCGTCCATACATGTGGGCACCTCCGACCCCGAGAGGGGATAACCGTCGACCATGCACTCGTATATCGAAGATGTCATCGTGCGAGGGTCGATACCGTAGCCCGAAGTGGCGTTGGCCTGGGGGTCGGCGTCGATGATAAGCACCTTCTTGCCTTCGGCGGCAAGCGATGCGGCAAGATTGATAGTGGTGGTGGTCTTGCCTACGCCGCCTTTCTGGTTAGCTATTGCTATTATTTTTCCCATTTCAAAAGCTTATGTGAGAGATTAGTGCGCAAAGTAACGAATAATTCGTGAAACGCCAAAATTTTGTTCCACGAAAAATTCCTTTTCTGTTGATAACATCCCTTTCGTGTTGATAAAACCTCTTCTCCCGGGATTTTCTTCCGGCTAAATTTGGCATTTGGAAAAGTTATCACTAATTTAGCGCTACGGTTAGCGCCAGCCTTAGTTGGCGTTGACTGGCTACAATTTCAGAAACTCCCGAATTCACTCTAAACATGGATTATAAATCGTTCAGAACGCGTCTGACGGCTCTCACCGGAAGGCAAACTGCCGATGTAGATGCATTGACTGAGGCTCTCGCTATGATAATTCGCGAAAGCGCCTCGGAGCTCGACAGTATTGCCATTCCCACTTTCGGCACATTCGTTCCCCTTAAACACCGCGAGGAAGTCCGCACCGACTTCTCCACGGGAAAGCGCATGCTCGTGCCCCCCGAAATTACTCTTGAATTCAAACCCGGAGCAATGCTCCTTAAACGCCTCCGAAATGAATAGTACAGTAGCTCTGTCGCAGATCATCCTCCGCCTCACTAAAATCACGGGCGTCGATACGGCCACTGCGCGCCGTTTCGTAAGAGCATTTTTCGGCACCATCGAAGAAGCTCTCATTCACGGGGAGTCGGTGACTGTTAAAGGTATAGGCACGTTCCGCCTTGTTGAGGGTCTAGACTCCGACCGTCCTTCGAAAATAGCTTTTGTACCCGACGAAGATCTGGCTGCACAGATCAACGCTCCCTTCGCAATGTTTGAAGCCGTGGAGCTGGCGGACGGAGTTGAATTCCCCGAAGAACCGGAGGAAGAAGAAACCACTCAGACTCCGGAACCGGAGCCTGCTGTCGAACCGACACCCGAGCCTGAACCCGAATCCGAAACTGCTCCTGAACCTGAGTCCGAACCTGAGCCCGAACCCGAAATTGAAGAAGAAATTCTTGAGGAAGAACCCTTGGTTGAAGAACCGGTAGTTGAAGAACCCGTCGTGGAAGAAAGCCCGGTTGAAGAGCCGGTAATTGATGAATATGAGCCTAAGCGTAGCTATCTTCCCTGGATAATCGGAGGTGCCATAATAGTGCTCGGAGCTGTCGGTGGATACCTCGCGGCTATCTACGACCCCGACGAAAAGCCTGTTGAAGCCGTAGCAGAAGAGATAGAGCCTGCTCCTGCCGACACTACTATGATAATTGAAGACCTTAGCGTAGACGACATTACCTTAGCTCAGTCTGCAGCTCCTTCCAACGAACCTGTCGAAGAACAGACCCCCGGGCAGCACACCGCTCCGGAGCCGGTCTACGACACCGTCTCTGCCACAAACTATCTGGCTACAATGGCGCGTAAATACTACGGTAAGAGCGGATACTGGGTATTTATTTACCAGGCTAATGCGGATAAGCTTCACAACCCCAACCGTATAAGCCCGGGTACGCGCGTTCTCATTCCCGACAAATCTTCCTTTGCAGAAGACACCGAAGAAGCCACGACGCGCAAGGCCGAAATGATTCGACGCGAACTCAACGAAAAATATGGAAACTGACATGGAATCGTTCGAAAACTTTCGCCACCTACTAATGGCCGACCGGAGCATACGCCGCTTCCGTCAGGAGCCTATCGGGCGCGAAACACTCATACGCCTGGTCGAACTCACCCGCTACTGCGCTTCGGGGCGCAACCTTCAGCCCCTCCGCTACCGCATAGTAAGCGACCCTGAGCAATGCTCCGACATCTTTCCGCACGCAAAATGGGCCGGATATCTCACCGATTGGGAAGGCCCCGCCCCCGAAGAACGTCCTGTGGCCTACCTCGTGCAATGCCTCGACACAGCCCTTACCACGAATTGCCTTTGCGACGACGGCCTTCAGCTTCAAGCTATTACTCTTGGAGCCCGAGCTCTCGGCATCGGCGCATGCATCATCAAATCTTTCAATGCAGTTAAGATACGGGCACTCCTTAACATCCCCGAGCACCTGCAGCTCACCTACGTGCTCGCATTAGGATTCCCCGCTGAGACTGTACAGCTCGAAGACATGTCCTCCGAAGCCGACTGCCGCTACTACCGCACAACCGACCAAATTCATCACGTGCCAAAGCGACAGCTCCCCGAACTGATTATCAGCGATTAACATTGAGGAGATGAAAAAACTTCAAAAAAAGTTCGTCAAAAATTTGGAAGAATAAAAAAAGTGCCGTAACTTTGCACCGCAAAACAGAAAACCACCTTGCCTTGTGGTGTAATGGTAGCACGTCGGATTCTGGTTCCGCCTGTGAGGGTTCGAATCCTTCCAAGGCAACGAAGAAAAATGGAGGCCTCGGTCTCCATTTTTCTTCGTTGCAATTAGGCCACCTCAAAGTTTGGAAGATTTGACGGGTACGAAAAGAAGCAAATTAATGCTTGGAGTAGAACTTCCAACGCTTAGCTACATGTCCTATGGCAAAAGCTAGCATCAGAAATCCGATTATGCCATGGAGTCCGCCGATAGGCGAATGTGCAAAGGTATTCAGCCAATGAATTAAAGCGAAAATTCCACATGCAAATGTAATAATAGATAACCACCACAGTATCTTTAACGGAACCTTCTTGCTTTTTCTAAAGCGTGCAAACCAATTATTTACGCCAAAGTGTAAATAAATATGCCAAGCACATAAGTAAGGAAGATTATACCAAAGAAAATATGAGGCCACACAGCCAATGAAATCTTACTTCCACAGGCTTCCAACTGGATACTTGATGCTAAAATTAATGGTAAGGTAAAAAGAAGTATCCAATTGCATATTTTTATTTTCTTGACCTTTTGCATAATGCAAAGTTGCGTATTTTCAGGTCAAGACACATAAAAACATGCCACAAATATTCTTTCTCTGCTATAAATCTTTACCTCCGTCTTTCTATTCGGCAGGCAGCTGGTCCGGCATTTACCAGTTCGTATTCCGGATGCCTTTGAAACCATGCAAGGGCGTAAGAACATGCAGCTGCAATCCTGTTGCCGTCAGCAAGAATCTTATCAGCAGCAAGTTTCACCAACTTTCCGGCTATTCCTTGCCCTCTCAGCGAATCGTCCACAAAGGTATGATCGATAGTCGACACACCGTTCACCGTAGGAAACGTCACCTCCGCAATTACCTTCCCGGCAGGGTTTTCCGCATAAATTCTATCAGCTTCTGTTATGAAATCCATAGTTGTAGAGTTTGATCATTCTACAATTATAACGCAATACTCTTCCGTAGGTTTAGCTGCGAATAATTTTCATGAAGATATAGAATTATGGCTGAATCAAACGTATTGTGGCAAATTAGTCATTATCCCTCAGCGCCTCCCGTATCTCCTCCTGCATGCTCTGCGAGAGTTTTCGTGCCTGACGCCATTTCCTTAGCCCGATAAACATACCGACGATGAAGCCCGCGATCATCCCTAAAAAGACGCTGTGACCGTCATCGTCCGACCACCCGTAGCACATAAGGATGCCCACAACCGGAAAACCAAGCACCATACCCACAGCCCTCAGCTGGCGCTGAAGCCTACGGATATTGACTACAGCAGCAAGAGCCGTCACCACGGGCATCGACATCAGATTGCACCGCTTGATCTTGCGTGCAAACCAAAAGTCGATAATCGCCATTGCAAGGCCATAAAGCCCATACACCACGGCAACCCACACCGGTGAGTGAAGTATGAGAGTTATATTGGGAGAAAGAGCCATCACGCACAGCGCGAATATCGCCGCTTTCTGGTAGAAAACCACCAGGCGCGCCTGCGAATTCTCGACCTTGCCGCGGGCTATCCGGCTGGTCACTTCGCGCGTCTCAGCATCTACCTTTTCCGGCGAGACGCTGAAATTGTGCCATGAGCTTTTGAGTGAGTCTAAATCCATATCTATGGTGTAAAGTTTGAGGATGAGTCAGGCGTCGGCCATTTTGGAGAGTTTATCTTTTATGCGGTGTATCTTCACTGCCACATTTCCGGGCGTCATACCCATGATAGTGCTGATTTCCGCATACGATTTTTCATCGAGCCAGAGGGTGATGAGAGCCTTCTCGATATCACCGAGCTGCGAGATCAACTGGAGAAGTTCGCGGTATTGAGCCCACTTGTCGTTCATTGCCGACTTATCGGCCACGTCTATCCCGATGTCGTCGAGACGCATAGTCTCGGCGTCGCTGTGGCGGCGGTTTTTCCTGTGCCAGCTTATACACGTATTAAGAGCCGTCCGGTAGATCCAGGTCGACAGTTTGGCATCGCCCCTGAAAGAATCGAGGCCAAGCCATAAGTTGATCAGTACTTCCTGAAACAGATCATCAAACGGAGCCCCGGAAGAAGTATAGAGGTAGCACACCTTTGCTATCACATCCTTATATTCGGCAGTGATAGCGGCGAAGCGGCTTTCTTTATCGTCTTCTACTCTCATATTACCTTAGACGCGAAAACTCCCGCTATATTACATCCCCCCACAAAAAAATCGTAAAAAACGGCACCTCATTGCGGGGTACCGTGGTAAAGAGTCGTTAAATCATACTTAGTTCTTCGGGCGAAGGGTTGTAGGCCATTATCTTCCCTTCCGGATCAATCAGCACTGAGCCGTACCCTTGATCGAGCCCGTATCTGTCGGAGAGCAACTTGGCGCGCTCCCCGCTGATGTGGAAATGCTGGTCATTCTCAAGACTGTCGCGGCGCACTATCTCCTGAAAAAGTGCCTGTGAATCATCGAAATTCAGTCCGATGATCTTCACGTCGGAGTCAGGATTACGCCGCTCCCAGGCTGTATAAAGGTTTGCCGCCTGGCGCGAAGGAGCATCCGTCGACGTCCAGAAAGTGAGCAGCACATAGTCGCCTCGTAGCCTGTCGAGGTTGATCATGCTGTCGGCCTCTTCAATGGCGAGTGCCGGCGCTTTGAGCCCCACGGGACTGCTGTGTCGGCTTTCGGCATATCCACCGGCAAAGAGGAGCACGCCAATAAAAAGAGCTGCAATTAAAAATGTCTTTTTCATAAGTGTATTCCTTTTTTATCAAAAGAATAACACTTCACGCCGCCGAAAGTTTTAAAGCCCTCACACGGGGTCCACGTCGTAGTACACTGCCAGTCCGCGCATCAGCGGCGACGCTACAAGATCCACATATCTGCGCCGAAGTATCTCCTTCACCTTCGTCATCGAAGCCTCTCGCTCCATTTTCAGCATAATCTTACGGATATACATCCCCTGCACACGGCTCACCGCAGGCTCCTGAGGGGGCGAGACGCGCGCTCCGAACACTTCGCGGAGCGACGCCGCAAACTTGCTCGCGCACTCCGCCACAGTAGCGGCATCGCGATGTTTCACATAGATATTGATGATGCGCGTGAAGGGTGGAAACCCGAATGCGCGACGCTGCTCAAGCTCGTAGCGGTAAAAACCGTCATAATCGTGCCGTGAAGCAAAATCAAGTATCGGCGACGAAGTATTATAGGTCTGTATCACCACCTTGCCGTTGCCGTTGCGCCGTCCCGCACGACCCGACACCTGCTCGATCATATTGAAAGCACGCTCGGCCGACCGGAAATCGGGAAAATTGATAAGTGAGTCGGCATTCAGCACGCCCACAACATCTACATCGCCGAAATCCAACCCCTTGGTCACCATTTGCGTACCCACAAGAATATCAGCCCTGTGAGCCGAAAAATCGTCGATGATCTTGCTGTAGCCTTCCTTATTGCGCGTCGTGTCGAGGTCCATGCGTAGCACCCGGCGGTCGCGGAAATTCTCCGCAATCTCCTCTTCCAACCGCTCTGTGCCGTAGCCAAAGATTTCAATAGCAGGCTCCTTGCACTCCGGACAAACCTCAGGCACGGCATACTCCTTCCCGCAGTAATGGCACACAAGCCGGTGACTGCGGCGGTGATAGGTAAGCGACACATCGCAGTAGTCGCACTTTGGCGTGAACGCGCACATCTTGCACCGCGCCACCGGAGCGTAGCCGCGCCGGTTGTGGAAGAAGATAGCCTGTCGGCCGCGGTTCACCGCATCGAGAGTCTCCTCGAGCAGCCGGTGCGAAAAATATCCCGCCACAGCCTTCCGCGCCCGGTTAGCCTTCATGTCCACTATCTCAATTGCCGGAAGCGAAGCGTCGCCATACCGCTCGGCAAGCGTCACAAGCCCGAACTTTCCCGTCTCTGCTTTGTAGTAAGTCTCCACCGTAGGTGTCGCGCTGCCGAAAAGCGTTTTTGCTCCATGAAGCGATGCGAGCACCGAGGCGGCATCGCGTCCGTTGTACCGCGGTGCGGGGTCGAACTGCTTGTAGCTCGATTCGTGTTCCTCATCCACTATTACCACTCCCAGCCTTGAGAACGGCAGGAAAACTGCCGAGCGTGCTCCTATCACCACGCAGGGGTCATCGCTCTCCGCTAAGCGCCGCCACATATCCACCCTCTCATTATCAGAGAATTTGGAGTGATAGATCACCACCTTGTCGCCGAATACCCGCTGAAGCCTGCGGGTCAGCTGAGTGGTTAGGGCTATTTCAGGAACGAGGAAGAGAGCCTGCCTCCCTTGCCTGAGCACATAGTCTATTAGGTGGATGTATATTTCTGTCTTGCCAGAACCGGTCACCCCGTGGAGCAGGGTAATATCCTTGTCTTTAAAAGATTTATGTATCTCAGCTAGAGCCCGGTCCTGAGCCGCGGAAAGTTTCGGGAGATCCCCGGTCGTCGATCCCGTGAAAGAAAACCGCGATATCTCCTTTTTATATATCGTACAGATACCTTTGTCCGCCAGAGCCTTGATGATACTTCGCGTCACACCGGCCTTCTCGGCGAGAACTTCGAGCGGAACTTCCGTGGTCGGCGCGTCCTGACGGTAAAATCCCGATAGAGCCACCAGTCCTGTCAGCGCCTCCTCCTGCTTGGGAGAGCGTTTTACCGCTGCGAACGCTGCTTCCAGTCCCTCTCGGTCGCCCCTGGGAACCGACACTGCCACGTATTCCTTATTCACGGCGCGATAACGCTCCACGAGTTTCTCGCTCACAGTCAGCAATCCCTTGTCGATCAGCTGTGTCACCACCTGACTCTTCACTCCCGTCTTTGCAGTCACGGTATCGGCGGCTACGCTCCCTTCGCGTCTCACAAAGTCGAGTGCGGCAATCTCTTCGTCCGTGCAACCGGCAAAAGAATCGGTGTCGAAGTCCGGAGCCGTCGTAAGCCGCGTCTCGCTCTCGATCTTCAACCCGGAGGGCAACGCCGCCTTGTACACCTCTCCGAGAGAGCACAGGTAGTAGTCGGCCACCCATTGCCAGAAGCGGATCTGCGAAGGCCTTACTACCGGAGCCTTGTCGAGAACCGACGATATCTCCTTGAGATTCAGCGAGCCCGCTGGGGCGACGCTGCTCACGCTTTCCACTATTCCCGTGTAGAAATGCTTCTTCCCGAAAGGCACTATCACTCTTGCTCCCACTCTTACTGAAGATTCGAGAGAGGAAGGCACAATATAAGTGAAGAGGCCATGAAGTGGCAGTGGAAGTATGACTTGTGCAAACATGGTAGGCGGTTGTTATGTTAAAAGCGGCCATTCCGCACCGGGAATAGCCGCTTTTGGGTGCTTAGTGGGATTCGAACCCACGACCTTCGGAACCACAATCCGACATTCTAACCAGCTGA
>CAYYQS010000040.1:0-16987 GCA_964472555.1 uncultured Bacteroides sp. | reverse complement strand
AGTCCTTAAAGTCCTTAAAGTCGTTAAAGTCGTTAGAGTCGTTAAAGTCGTTAAAATTTTTAATATTATTGATTATGAGTGATCTTATTCCTCATCAGGGAAATTACAAAAAGTTGCTTTCTTATCAGAAAACCGATGTAATCTATCAGCTCACTTACTTCTTCTGCTCAAAATTCCTCGACAGCCGAGACCGAACCGTTGATCAAATGATTCAGGCAGCTCGTAGCGGAAAACAAAATATCATCGAAGGGTGCCGGGCTGCCCCTACCTCAGCTAAAACCGAGATAAAATTGGTGAATGTTGCAAAAGCAAGCCTTGCCGAACTCCTTGAGGACTACGAGGACTTCCTCAAGACCCGCGGACTGAGAAAATGGGAAGAGGGGAGCGTGGAATTTGACGCTATGCGTAAGCTCGGAAGAACAAACAATGATGCTGACTATTTTATGAATTTGGCGGCTACCCGCTCAGCCGAAACTATCGCCAATATGGTGATAATCCTAATAAATCAGGCGGATTATCTCCTTTTCCGGCAACTGCAGAGATTGGCAGACGACTTTGAAAAGAATGGTGGCTTCTCCGAAAGGATGACCGCGGTCCGCAAAAAATCCAGAGGGTTTTAATTATTTTATTTTAGGAAAGTCGTTAAGGTCCTTAAAGTCCTTAAAGTCGTTAGGGTCCTTAAAGTCGTTAAAGTCCTTAGGGTCCTTAAAGTCCTTAAAGTCCTTAGGGTCGTTAGGGTCGTTAGGGTCGTTAGGGTCGTTAGGGTCGTTAGGGTCGATAAAGTGCTTAAGGGCGTTAAAAATTAAAAAAAAATCAAGAATTTTTGTGAGATATGAGATTAATGATTAATTTTGCGGGTAATTTACACTGAAAAGAATATAAATAACAATAACTTAAAACTTTAAAAAACAACAAGCTTATGAGAAAACTATTACTGACGCTCCTATGCATACTGTTCGTTGGAGCGCTCGGTCGTGCCCAGTTGTTTACTCTGGATGGTACGGTTTTCAAAGATGCTCCTACCGAGGATAACTCTTATAATGTTTCTTGGAAGGCAGAGTTTTTTGATACCTTTACCTGGGAGTTTAATGGCTTTGGTCACGCCGCTGGTGCAGATTATCTCCAGGTTGGTGCGGCTGGTATTAGCAATACCACTGAAGCAACAATGGTTGGTAAGACCCGCATTATACCGAGAATTACGCAGGTTGCTATTACTGTTCAGCTTGTAGCTTCCGGTGCTGCAAAATTAAATTCAGCAACCCTTTATCTGTATTCAGATAAAGAGATGACCGACCTGATTAAGCAGCCAATTAACTCAAGTTCAATAGGTACTCTTTCAACAACAGCTAAAACGTTAAAATTTAATAACGTTAATACTGCTGGTGCTTATTACAAACTTGTACTCAATGTTACCAACAACAGGGCAACTGCCGGTTCTCTTAAATTGAATTCTGTTGCCTTTACCGGTTCGGCTTCAACTCCCGGGTGGTCACTAAATGATGCAATTGAATTGACTGCCGGTGACTCTTTAAATGCTAAAGACCTTATCGAAGATATCCCTGAATATTACACAGGTGAATTTACTTACACTCTTACTAAAGATGGTGAAGATGTGGAGGGTACAGATGGTGAATACACCAACCTTCGTCCGGGTGAATATGAGCTTACTGTAACTTCTTCAGCTGTTGATTATGCTTACGAAGAACAGGAAGAAACGGTAAGCTTTGAAATTTATAAGGGTTATCCTGAATTGACTTGGTCAGAGGAAACGTTCTCTACCAAACAGACAAGCGGTGTTCTTGAAGGAGCGCCCACACTTGCTTATACACCCGAACTTGATGAAATTAAAAATGCTATTGAATATTCATCAAGTGATGAAAATGTAGCTACAGTTAGTGCTACCGGTGAAATCACCATCGTTGGTCCCGGTGTAACAATAATCACAGCTACTTTCCCCGGAAATGACGAATATGAAGAGGCAACAGCAGAATATACTCTCACAGTTGAGGGTTCTTTGGCTGCTCCTACTTTGACTCCTGCACCACAAGGTGCTGCAAACGCAATTTCATTTACACTTCAAGATACAGACAGAACAGTTACTTTCTCATGTAAGGATGAAGAGGGTAATGATGTTGAGGGTGTGACTTTCCACTATTCAGTAGATGGTGGAGAAGAGCATACCGGTAACTCCGTGTCTTTCGATCATGCAGGTGATTTTGAACTTTCAGTTTATGCTGAGAAGGATGGAGTAAAATCCAATACAACTAATGCCTATGTTTCAGTAAGCAAAGTTCAGCCTACAGTCACTTTTGCAGTCGCTTCTCAAACTGCATTCATTGGTGAAACTATGGATGTTCAGGAAGCAACTGTAAATGGTTACTATCCTGAATCAGCTACTCCGGAAGTAACTTATACAGTTACCGGTAATGCAACAATCACAGATGGCAAAATCACTCTCAATGGCACCGGTACAGTGACTGTACGTGCTACTGTTGCAGGTAACGATGATAACCTCACCGCTAACGGTTCTTACACCATTACGGTTAACAAATATCAGCCGGTAATTACTTTCACAGGAGAAGGTCTTGTAGATAATGAGGTACGCCTTACAGCAGCAGACGCTAAAGATAAGGTGCTTGATATTACAGCAACAGTTGCCGATGCTTCCGGTGATGTAGCTGTAAAATATGAAGCTGTTCAGCCTACAGGTCAAACTGCAGTTATCGGTACCGTTGCTGAAGATGGCAAGGTAACTCTTAACGGTAACGCAGGTTCTCTTATTGTAAAGGCAAGCATCGCTTCCGATACTTACAATGATGCTGCATCTGCAACTTATACTATCGTAGTTGGTAAGGCACAGCCTACCCTTACTGTTATTAGCAGAACTGTAGACTATAAGGTAGCTACAGTAGCTAATGAAGAGCTTGATCCTAAAGCTATCATCTTTGCAGGTGCTACTCCCGGTACTAAGGCTACTTGGGAAATTGCTGATTCTAATATCGGTTCTGTAAACGATGAGGGTAAGCTTACTCTTAATGTAGGTATTACAGGTACTACCATTGTAACTGCTACATTTGTCGGTGACGCTAACAATGAAATGTCAAAACCGGTATCTGCAAGCTACACTCTTAATGTAACCAAGTACACTCCGACATTAGCGTTTGCCGATGGTGAAGGAGAAGATGTTACATACAGTGCAGAAGAGGTAAATGCTGAAGGATTCACTCCCGTTTCTTACAAAGGTGTGGTTACTTCCGCTGCAGTGAATGTATCTCCAAAAGTGGTTTATGCCGCTGCTCCCGCTACAGTCGGTTCTGTAGATGAAGAGGGTAATGTAACTCTTACCGGTGTTGCCGGTACACTTACCGTAACCATCAGCACTGAGGCTGACGAATACTTCGCAGCTTCTACTCCTATCTCTTATACTATCACAGTTGATAAGGCTGCTCCTAAGATCACAGTTATTGAAGAGGAGGTAGATGAGAAGGTAGCAACTGTTGCTGACGGCAAGTCACTTCCCATGAACTTTGAGTTAGAAGGTTTTGTGGGTGATGTAACTCCTACTTATGCTATCACACGTGGTAACACAATCGCAACCGTTAATACTGACGGTATCGTAACTCTTCTCGATGGTAAGACAGGTGACGTAACAGTGACAGCTTCTTACGCCGGTGATGACAAGAATGCAGCCGTAGCAGCAGTTTCTTACTACATCACAGTAAGCAAGTATGTTCCGACTATTACAGTATCAGAGGAAGCTGTAACTTACACTGCTGATTACACTGACACTCTTGTCAAGACTCTTCCGACGTTCACATTCGAAAATGACGGATATGAAGGTCTTGAGCATAAAGTAGAGGTAGCAACCACCGGAAACATTACTGAAGAGAATATCATAGACGGTGAGCTTAATATCTACCCGAATTCTAATGGTACTTACTCAGTGACAGAATCAGTTCCGGCAACAGCTTACAATGATGCTGCAACCGCTACTTATACCATCACAGTTAAACCTGCTCCTTACGATGGAATGTTTAACTTTACAGATGGTAGTATCGACTGGACTAACAGAACTGCTGAATCAGCACTTGTAACTCTTAGAGGTGGTGAGCGTGCAACAGTTAATAAGGACGGTTATCTTAACATTCAAAGTGGTACAGGTGGTAGCATAACTATTAGTGTACCTAACACTGGTGCTCAGAGATATAAGATTACTGGTATCGAATTTACCGGTGTGAATAGTGATACTAATTTCTCTGTTACTCCTTCAAACGGAACATTGAATAAGGGAACATGGACACCTTCAGGTGATGTATCAAGTGTTATTTTCACCGCGACCGGTGCTACCAATATCAGTGTTATCAATGTAACATTTGAGAAGAATATCCCCTCTGTAATCACAGAGCTTATCGGTGATGCAACAAATGTAGACTGGACTAAGGAAGCAATTCTGGTTTCTAATGAACCGGTGGTTACTGAAACAGATGCAATTGAATATATTCAGGCAACCCTTACTCCCGCAGGTGTATTCAGATCAGGTGATGACCAATACTTCGATAAGGAAGGTGAGACATGGGCAAGCTTCACACGTAAGATGTTTGCATCTGCTGATGCTTACCAAGAAGCAATCGAAAACAATGACTCATGGATTTGGGAAGGTGCAACTATCGCAGCTACTATTGACACGGATGGTAAACTTTCAATCACCGTTCCTTGCTCAGGTACTTACCGAGTAACACTTACTGCTCCTGAGGGTCACAACTTCAAGGCTGAGACCAAGTCATTTAATGTATCAGTTTATCCGAATGCAGCAAACGCTAAGATGAGCTTCAACGACGTAGAAATTCTTCCTGTAATGGTGAATAATATTCCAACAGGACAGAAAATTGTAGCTGTTGTCGGTGGAGCCGGACCTAAGGGTGATATAACATATTCACGTGATAAGGTTACCTTCCAGACAAATATCTTCGGTGCCGATATGAAGTATGCTACATCTTCAAGCACATCATCTTCTATCGTACGTCGCGCAGACAGCGATTGGATGTCACTCAACGATGTTCCGATGAATCTTGATGGCAAGAGCTCGGTAGCAGTTCAGTACACCAAGAACGGTCTTACTGCTGCAACTGAAGAATATGCCGCTTATCCTGCAACATGGGAAAATGGTGTATTGAAAGTGAATGGTGGCGACATCTCAGTAGGTGTTGAAGGTATCAATGCCTTGGATGCTGACGCAGAGTATTACACACTCGATGGCGTACGTATCGATGCTCAGAACCTTGTAAAGGGTATCTACATCATGCGCCGTGGTGGTGAAGTTAAGAAAATCATGGTTCGTTAATCCGAATCCGCGATAAATCTCTATTGGGAGGGTGTCACTCGACACCCTCCTTTTTTTAAAATTTTTTTTGCGGGAGATGAACCTTTTGGAAAGAGGGGGTGTTATAATATCGTAAGAAGGGGAGAAAGAGACCCGGAGAGGTCAGAAATCGCAACCTTCCTGCAAGTAAAGAATCGAAAAGGTAAGAAAAGATATATTGCTAAAGCGTTCTGAAAAAAGTTGTTATTGTTGTTTTAATTGAAGAGATAAGGTCGACGAGGTGTCGACCTTTCTTCGTATGTAGTGCGCGCGGTTAATTCAACCGTCGGCCGAACCAACAAATTTGATATTTTCAAATTTGTTGGTTAATTTTGCAGATTAGTAAGGACCTTAAAGTCCTTAAAGTCCTTAGGGTCCTTAGGGTCGTTAAAGTCGTTAAGGTCCTTAGGGTCCTTAGAGTCCTTAGAGTCCTTAAGGTCGTTAAAGTCCTTAGGGTCCTTAGGGTCGTTAAAGTGCTAATTTTGCTGAAATGAAACGATATACAATAGTAAATAATGTTGGTGGGTGGCTTGTGTTTGTGATTGCCCTCATCACCTATTGGCTCACCCTTGAGCCTACCGCCTCCTATTGGGATTGCGGCGAGTTTATAATCCAGGCGGATAAACTTGAGGTGGGTCATCCCCCCGGCAACCCGATCTTTATGCTGACAGCGCGTTTCTTCGCCAATTTCGCGCCGGATGTGATGAAGGTCTCACTGATGGTAAACGCCATGAGTGGTCTTCTCTCCGCCTTAACCATACTCTTGCTCTTCTTCACTATCTCCCACCTTGTGCGCAGGCTCCTGCTCAAACGGAGCACAGAGGAACCTACACCGGCTCAATATGTAGCCATCATGGGATCAGCACTTGTTGGTTCACTGGCATATTGCTGGAGCGATACTTTCTGGTTTTCCGCCGTTGAAGGTGAAGTGTACGCCTTCTCCTCCTTCTGTACAGCATTAGTGTTCTGGCTTATTCTCAAATGGGAAGACCAGGCGGATTCTCCACATTCCGACCGCTGGCTGATACTCATAGCCTACATCATCGGTGTGAGTATCGCGGTGCATCTGCTGAATCTTCTCTGCATCCCGGCGATAGTCCTCGTATTTGCCTATCGCAAATGGGATAATATGAACCTCACCAAATCGCTGATAGCCCTCCTCATCTCCTTTGCCATTATCGTGCTGGTGCTCTTCGGACTTGTTCCGGGATTTATCAAGGTAGCGCAATGGATGGAGCTCTTCTTCGTCAATACGTTGCACTTCTCGTTTAATTCGGGAGCCATCTTCTACGGTATCCTGACCGCGTTTGTCTTCGGGTGGTCGCTCTATGAGCTTCATGAGCAGCGCTCGGCGTTGCGAATACGTATCTCCTTCCTGTGCGGGATTTTCCTTTCCGGAATCTTCTTCTTCGGCAACGGCGGGGTCACAGGCGCCATTCTTCTTGTGGCGTTATGGGTGTGGATGCGGTTCGGATGCAAGCGCGGCTTGCCGGTGAGAGTGCTGAGCATGGTGATGTGGAGCATAAGTGTCATTTTCGTGGGATACTCCTCCTACGCACTTATCCTGATACGCTCCGCCGCCGACACGCCGATGAATCAGAACGCCCCGGACAATGTCTTCGACCTTGCGTCCTATCTCAACCGCGAGCAGTACGGAGAGAATCCCTTGCTTTATGGCGAGACCCTGTACAGCTCCGGTCAGAAACAACTTAGCGGCATGCGTCTTGACACAGTGCATGTCTATGAAGACGGAACGGCATTGACAATCTCCACCCCCATCTATGGCCAGCAGATAGTGAATCCCGGGAAGAGCATGTATGCCAAAGGGGTAGGGGGTGCGCAACCGGTGTCGGAATATCATTTCCTTACGGAAAGCGATATAGAGCAGAATCGGAAGCTCAGCGAACGCGGAGGTGATTACTATGTAAAGCGTGATTACAAGCCGGAGCTGAAACTCAATCCCGAGCTTGACATGCTCTTTCCGCGCCTTTACAGCAGACAGCATGCATCGCTGTATAAAGAATGGGTTAATCTTGACACCCTCCCCGATCAGCTGAAAGTGGTGAGTGCCATAGATGCCACCACGGGTGAGAAGGTAAACGAGCTTGACGTAAACGGCGAGCCCAACTTCAATGAGGTGACCGGCACCCTCTCCTGGCCCGAGAAGAGAGTGTATAAACCCACCTTCATTCAGAACCTCGCCTACTTTTTCAATTATCAGCTCAACCACATGTATATGCGTTACTTCATGTGGAATTTTGCCGGTCGGCAGAACGATGTTTTGAACCAGCATGGAGAGATGGATGCCGGTAACTGGATAAGCGGTATCCCCTTTATCGACAATATGCGTTTGGGAGACCAGAGTCTTCTCCCCGATGAATTAGGGAAGGATAATGCCGGGAACAATAAATTCTACATGCTTCCCCTGATATTGGGATTGATAGGATTGGTGTGGCAGTCGTTTGCCGGGAAGCGAGGCATCGAGCAATTCTGGGTAGTCTTCTTCCTGTTCTTCATGACCGGGATAGCGATAGTGCTTTATCTGAACCAGACACCGAATCAGCCACGAGAGCGTGATTATGCGTTTGCCGGCTCCTTCTATGCGTTCGCAATCTGGATAGGGATGGGTGTTGCCGCCTTATGGCAAATTGCCCTGAACTTCGCAAAGCGTAAAAGCGTCAGGGGTGCCGGGAATGAGGAGAAGTCGGCTAAGCTTCCGCTCTATGTTGCATGCGGAGCAGCCGCAGTGGGTCTGATAGTGCCGCTGCAGATGCTAAGCCAGACCTACGATGACCATGATCGCTCCGGCAGATATGCCGCCCGTGATTACGCTATAAACTATCTTGAGAGTCTTGAACCGAATGCTATAGTATTCTGCAACGGAGATAACGACACTTTCCCCCTGTGGTATGTGCAGGAGGTGGAGGGTGTCCGCCCTGACGTGAGGATTATCAATCTCAGTTATCTCAATTCAGACTGGTATGCCAACCAGCACCGTATGCAGTCATACAGTGCTGCGCCGGTGCATTTCACGGCATCAGCATCAGATATCGCCTACGGGTTAAATGATGTGACGCTTGTGGACCCGTCGTCACAAGAACCGGCTGACCTTCTTTCCTCCCTGCGCCTTATGTATAGCGGAAAGAGTATGGATAAGGATTTCGGATATCGCAAGCTCCCCTCATCGATAGTGACAATCCCGATAGATAAGGGTACGGTACTTGCGCGCGGACTTGTGGCGCGCGCGGACTCGGCGAATATCCCCGACAAGATAACCATCGACCTGGCGTCGACAACCGCCTTCCGGCAGAAAGGTTATCTCAGTTTAGGAGAGATACTTATGCTTGATATCATCGCGACAAACGCCGCCGACGGCTGGAAGCGTCCTATCTACTGGGCCACGACCGTGGGTGATGATTATCATTTAGGGTTCAGCGACTGGACACGAGGTGTGGGCATGAATCTGCAGCTTGTGCCCACCATGCAGCCCGACAAGGGATCGCGCACCGACCGCAAGGAGGTGATAGATAAATATCGTTGGGGAGGAGCCGACAAAGCCGGGAAGAAGCCTTATTTCGATGAGACTGCCCGCAGGATGCTCTATTCCACCCGTTCCACCATCCTTGATCTGGCATCGCAGTTTGTCTATGAAGGGCAGCTGAAGCAGCAGGCAGGGAAGAAGAGTGAAGCGGCGAAAGATTTCCGGGAGGCATTGCGTCTGGCGCGTCTATGCCGCAATAAGCTCCCTGTGAGCGTAGCCCCCTTCGAGCTGAGCACCGGGCTGACGATGGGTGAGGTGATGTGTGAGGCCGCCGAGGCTCTTGGCGATCCGCAGGCAAAGAGAGAGGGGCTCGGAGTGTTGCGCCAGGTGATGGAGCGTGATGCACAGTTCCTGAAATATTCCAACATGCTGCGCATGCAATTCATCAGTCCCTCGATGAGCTATGAGAATTCCGCCATTGCCTTCCAGTACTGGCGTATTATCGAACTCTTCCTGAAATATGGGGGGAGTGGGAAGACTGTGGAGAAGATTCTTCTCCCCACCGGAATGGATATGGGAGTTTTGAAATCCAATTATGAGCGAGCCTACGGCGGAGGAGCTATAGACACCACGGATTCCCAGGAATATAGCGCCGCCGGGATGGAGGAGGATATCGAGAAGATATGTGGTGTGGTCAACGATCTTTCGAAGCTCTCGCCCGAGGAGTATGCAGCCGTGTCGAATGATGAGCGGCAGTATGACTCGTTGCTGTGGGCCGTTATAGAGATGTATGTTCAGGAAGGAGGAAAGAGAGAGAATCTGGAGAAACTGCCCGAATATGGCAAGCTCGATAAGGGTCGCAGCCAACGTCTCTATGAGGAGTATAAGCGGAATCATCCCGACATGGTGGAATAATGGGAGTGAAAACATGGCTTTGCCGGCTGATAGAGCGACCGCCGCGTCTGTTCCGGTTGACAGTGCCGGGGGGTGAATTCCGGCTCACGGGAGAGGGGAAGAGAGTCTATCTCACTTTCGATGACGGACCTGTGCCCGAGGCGACCCCGAGGGTGCTCGATATCCTTGACCGGTACGGAATAAAAGCCACCTTCTTTATGGTAGGTGACAATGTGCGTCGTTATCCTGAACTGAAGGAGGAAGTGGAGCGGCGCGGTCACCAGGTAGGGAATCACACCTATCATCATCTTCAGGGGATTAAGACGCGGACGCGACATTATCTGCGGGATGTGATGGAATGTGAGGCCTTGACAGGGAGCGGACTTTTCCGTCCCCCTCACGGGTGGTTGCGGCCCCGTCAGGCACGCAGGTTGCGCAGTCGGTTCAGGATAGTGATGTATGACCTGGTGACTCGCGACTATAGCCGTCATCTCACACCCGAGGATGTGGTGAGGAATGTCCGGGAACTGACACGTCCGGGGAGTATCATAGTCTTTCACGACTCGCGCAAGAGTCTGCCCCGGCTGGAGGAGTCATTGACGCGCAGCATCGAATGGCTTAAAGGAGAGGGGTATGAGTTTGGAAGTCTCACTCAGGAACTGCGACAATAAAGATTCATGGGAGCGGGTGTCAGTGCTTAACACCTGAAGCGACCGAAAATTATTAAATATGAATTGTGAATTGGGAAAGCGGGTATTGGTGGTAGGAGCCGGGGGATTTGCCGGCGGATTTATAGTAGAGGAGGGATTGAAGCGTGGATATCGTGTGACAGCCGCGCTACGTGAGTCAACCTCGCGCCGATATCTCACATCCCCGGGGATAGAATTTCTGACATTGGATTTCGACGACCCGGAGAGTCTTGCCGGGCGCCTGCGGGCATCGCTCCCCGAGGGGGAAAGATATGATTATATCGTCTATAACCTTGGAGCTACCAAATGCTTGCGGTTTGCCGACTTCAACCGCATCAATTACCTGTATCTTCGAGATTTCACCGAAGCACTGGAGCAGTCGGGGATGATGCCGGAGAAGATGCTTTACATGAGCAGTCTCTCAGCCATGGGTAAGGGAGACGAGAAAGGGTATACCCCGTTTACCGAAGAGCGTATTCCGGCTCCCGATACCCGTTACGGGTCGTCGAAATTGAAAGCCGAGATGTGGCTCGCAACGTCACATATCCCTTACGTGATATTCCGGGCAACAGGTCTGTATGGTCCGCGGGACAAGGATTATTTCCTGATGTTTGAGTCGATAGGGAAGGGGTGGGATTTCTCTGTGGGTTATCGCAAACAGCTGCTCTCTTTCCTGTATATCGAAGATCTGGCGCGAGCCATATACGACGCCTTGGAGAAAGCGCCGACCGGGGAGACTTATATTGTGGCACATCCGTCAACTTATACCCAGAAGGAATTCCGGCATATTGTCGGAGAGGTGATGGGCAAGCGCTTTGTGGTGCCGATGCGTCTCCCCCTTGCCGGAGTCAGGATGGTGTGTGCGGTAGCAGAAAAGATAGGTGTAGCCAGAGGTAAGCCATCGACACTGAACAGAGACAAGTTCAATATCCTTGCTCAGCGCAACTGGGGAGTGGATGTAGGGAAGGCGCGCCGCGACTTCGGATTCTCCCCGGCAATCGACCTTGAGGAGGGAGTGAGAAGGAGTGTGGAATGGTATAAGCGAGAGGGTTGGCTATAGGGATAAGGATGGCTTTAAGATTGTTACAACTATTACCATATCGTCTTCCCGTGGACAGTGTTCCCGTGGACACCCTGTTGCGTGAGTATGCGATAGTCTTCAGCGGAGAGACCGGGGGGAGAGTGATGAGTTCGGCGGCAAGGGATGGAGACTACCGGTCATGGGTCATGACCGGTCTGATACTACTTTTTGTGATAATCTGCCTGAGGGTCAAGAGCAGCACACGCTATCTGCAGGCGTTGGTACGCGATCTGACCGAGGTAAGGGAGCGCCATAACGCCTTCGACGAGACGGTAAGGGAGACCTCCCTTCTTGTGATGCTTAATATTTTCTGGAGCTGTTGCGCCGGCGTGTTGCTCTATTCATTGTTAGCTTATACTGGCACTCCCCATACGGGAGATTCGATAAAGGGTCTGGCGCCTGAAGGATTGTCGACATTGATATGTATAGGGATAGCGTTGGGTTATACGCTGATAATGAGTGCGGCATATTGGCTGGTGGGGAATGTATTTTCCGACGCGCTTCACTCCCGGATGTGGGTAAAGGGTTTTGCGGCGGCTCAGGGGCTGAGTGTGGCAGTTATGTTTCCATTGGCCTTGGGTGAGATGTGTTATCCGGAGTGTACGGAAGGGATTCTGATAGGAGGGGGCATAGCATTTTTGTTGAGTAAACTGATATTTATTGTCAAGGGTTTTCGCATTTTTTTCACCCAAATTTCGTCATGGGTGCTTTTTTTGTACTATCTTTGCAGTTTAGAAATAGTGCCATTGGTATTGACTTATCTGGCGGCGAATCTCGGATGTCGGAGTCTGTGAAGCAGGTATTGTGTATAGCAGTACATATCAATGGAATAAACGGGAAGCATGAAAGTCAAGAAAATATTAGTATCGCAACCTCGTCCCACGGGGGAAAAGTCGCCGTATTTTGACATAGCGGAGAAATACGGAGTGGATATAGTGTTCCGACCGATGATAAAAGTAGAGGGATTGACTGCCAAGGAGTTTCGTCAGAGTCGGATAAATCTTGGTGATTTTACGGCAGTTATTTTCACGGCGCGCACGGCGGTAGATCATTTTTTCCGCCTGTGTGAGGAGTTAAGGGTCCGTATCCCCGACACTATGCGATATTTCTGCACCTCAGAGACTGTAGCTCTTTATCTTCAAAAGTATATAGTTTACCGCAAGCGTAAGATAGCATTCGGAAAGTCCGGGAAGATGGATGACCCGATGCTGATGAGTGCGATGGTTAAGAATAACAAGGAGAAATTTCTGATCCCTGTATCGAGCATAAATAACGATGACATGAATGTGCTGGAGGAGAACGGGATAGATTTCACCAAGGCAGTCATGTACCGGACAGTGAGCAATGATTTCGGACCGGATGAGCCATTTGATTATGATGCGTTGCTCTTTTTCAGTCCAGCCGGAATTGACTCATTGAAGAAGAATTTCCCGGAATTCGACCAGTCAAAGGTGGCTATCGGTGCTTTTGGAAATGCCACGGCCCAGGCTGTGGATGAGGCGGGCTACCGTCTGGATTTCTTCGCGCCATCACGCGAGAATCCATCGATGACATCCGCACTCGATAACTTCCTTGCAAAACAGGAGGAGGAATGATAACCTACGATGACAGTCTGCTAAGTCGGCTGTATCTGAAGGAGACCTCATTCGCCGACTTGATGCAGAAGCGCATTTTCAATGTGCTTCTGATCGCTACCCCCTACGATGCCTTCATGATGGAGGAGGATGGACGTGTGGAGGAACAGGTGTATTTCGAATATGTTGCGCTGAACCTCTCGTCACCTCCCCGGTTTACAAAGGTCGCGACCTACGCCGAAGCGTATAAGGAGCTTGAGTCAAAGAGCTTCGATCTTATCATCGCTATGCCGGGTGTGGACATAAGTGAGACATTCGAGGAAGCGAAGAAGATAGATTCCCTCTATCCCGACATCCCGTTTGTGGTGCTCACCCCATTTTCCAAGGAGGTGCGACGTGCTATCGCCAACGAGGACCTGAGGGGAGTAGACTATGTGTTCTCCTGGTTGGGAAATGTCGACCTTATCCTTGCAATCATCAAGTTGATAGAGGATTCGCGTAATGCCCCGGCGGATATCGGAGAGGTCGGGGTGCAGGCAATTCTCTTTATCGAGGATTCGATACGTTTCTATTCATCGCTGCTTCCCCATCTCTATAAATTCCTGCTCAAGCAGAGTATGATATTCTCGACCGAGGCCCTCAATGAGCATGAACAGATGCTGAGGATGAGGGGGAGACCGAAAGTGTTGCTGGCGCGTGACTATGAGGAGGCGATGCAACTCTATGAAGAATACGGGAAGAATATTCTGGGTATCGTATCGGATATCCGTTTTCCCCGGGAGGGGGAGAAGGATCCGGATGCCGGGATGCGTTTTGCCCGAGAGATACGTAAGCGCGACCCGTACATGAGCATCATCATGGAGAGTCAGGAGAGTGACAACCGTGAACGGGTGGAAAGTGAAGGACTCGTATTTTTAGATAAGAATTCCAAGACCCTCCCCCAGGATTTGCGACGTGCGATGCGTGAGAATTTCGGCTTCGGTGATTTCGTGGTCAATGACCCGAAGACAGGTAAGGAGCTGATGCGGATTCATAATCTCAAGGAGTTGCAACGCGAGATATTTAATATCCCTGATGATGCACTGTTTGAGATATGTCGCACCAATAATGTGTCGCGCTGGCTCTATGCCCGGGCTCTGTTCCCGATAGCCGATGCTATCCGTAGCTTCCGTTTTGATGACCTGTCGCAAGCCCCGTCGGTAAAGAAACTGATTTATGAATGTATCGTGAAATACCGGCGGATGAAGAATCGCGGCGTAGTAGCGGTCTTCAAGAAAAACCGGTTTGACAGCTTCAGTAATTTTGCGCGCATAGGTGAGGGCTCTCTCGGAGGTAAAGGTCGCGGTCTGGCGTTTATCGACCAGATAATCAAGCGAAATCCGGTGTGCGATAATTTTGAGGGGGTTCAGATAACCATACCTCGCACGGTGGTGCTCTGTACCGATATCTTCGATGAGTTTATGGAGAGCAACAATCTCTACCCCATAGCCTTGTCGAAGCGACCGGACAATGAGATACTGGAGGCGTTTCTGAATGCGACGCTTCCTGCGGAGCTGATGGAGGACTTCATGGCACTTTTCGAGGTTGTGGACCGTCCGTTGGCTGTACGCTCTTCATCATTGCTTGAGGATTCGCATTATCAACCCTTCGCAGGGATTTATGCCACCTATATGATACCGGCCTACCATGACAGCAATCTAAGGCTCAAGATGCTGTGTGATGCAGTGAAGGGTGTGTACGCATCGGTGTTCTATGCTGATTCCAAGGCATATATGGACGCGACAAGCAATGTTATCGACCAGGAGAAGATGGCGGTGATATTGCAGGAGGTGGTAGGGGAAAACCATGACGGTTTCTATTATCCCTCATTCTCAGGAGTGGGGAGGTCACTCAATTATTATCCGGTCGGGGAGGAGGTGGCAGAAGATGGAGTGGTGGAAGTAGCCGCCGGTCTGGGTAAATATATTGTAGACGGAGGAATGGCTTTGCGTTTCTCCCCCAACCATCCGGACAAGGTGTTGCAGACGTCGACATTACAACTTGCTTTAAGAGACACGCAGACCTATCTTTGCGCACTCCCGATAGAGGGGGGAGATGACAATTCGGTCTCTACAGATGATAGTTTCAATATCAGCAAGGTAAGTGTGGCAGATGCGTTTAAGACGGGAGCGTTGCGCTTTTTGGTGTCGACGTTCGACCCGGACGACCGAATGCTTCGCGACAGTGAGTTTGGCAGGGGGAGGAAGGTTCTGACCTTTGCGAATGTATTGAAGCAGAAGGTGTTCCCATTGGCGGAAGCCACAAAGTTCATGCTTGCCAAAGGGCAATATGAGATGGGTAGACCGGTAGAGATAGAGTTTGCCGGCAATATCAACCCGAAGGCGATGAGCGAAGAGCGTAAGGGGACTATCTATTGGCTGCAGATGCGACCGATAGTTGACCGCAAGGAGATGCTTGACGATAAGATACTGGACCTTCCGGACAAAGATCTGATTCTTCGCAGCAACCGGGCTCTGGGTCACGGTCTGATGGAGAATGTGAAGTATATCGTATATGTGAAGAGTGAGACATTCGACTCGCTGAATAATGTGGAACTTGCTGCAGAGATAGACAGGATTAATGCCGGTTTTGTAGAGGCCGGAGTGCCTTATATCCTGATCGGTCCCGGTCGGTGGGGTTCCTCGGACCCGGCGCTGGGAGTTCCTGTGAAGTGGCCGCAGATAGCCGGCGCGCGACTGATAGTTGAGTCATCGCTTCCGGGCTATAGGATAGAACCATCGCAGGGGACCCATTTCTTCCAGAATCTGACGAGCTTCGGTGTGGGGTATTTCACGATTGATGCAGAGGGTGGAGATGGCTTTATCGATATGGAATACCTGAACAGCCGGATTGCGGTGCATGAGAGTGAGCGAGTGAGAATCGTGGGATTCGAGGAGCCGCTGACGATAGCAATAAACGGCCGCAAATCAGCGGGGATTGTGGAGAAGCCCCGTGGATCGCGGTAGGGGAAATGAATTTTCTTTTTATCTTATTACATCCAATGCGTACCCTGCGTCTGTTGCGCAGGGGGGATACACTTTTGCGTGAACTCGAGGATGCTCAGGGGAAGATAGCGACTCTGGAGGGTGAGGTAGAGCGTTTGCGTCCCGCGGCGAGGGATTCGGAAATGTGGATTGCCCGGATAGCTGACATGGAGGATTCCGCAAGGGTCCGCGACAATGAGATCAAGAAGCTACGTGAAGAATCACGCCGGCAGGCGGAGGAAGAGGAAGAGTTTAACCGCGAGATAAAAAAAGTGTTGCACAGAATCCGGGAGATGGAAGGGATGAAGAAGCGTTATGAGCGCCGGATATTTAATCTTCAGCAGGAATTGGAGAGAGTGAAGCGTGAGTTGCGCGATGAGAGAGTGAGTCATTCAGAGACGAAACGACTGTTGCAGAGTCGGTTTGCAGAAGGGATGGTCCCGAAAAGGGAAGAGATTCGGGGAAGACGAGAAAGAGGAAAGAAAGAAGAAAGAGAAAATAGAGGAGAAAGAGATAGGAGAGAAGATAGGAGAGGAGAAAGAAATAGGAGAGAAGATAGGAGAGGAGAGGAACCCTTGGAGCATAATTGGTTTCGCAACCTCCCCGATGACATTTAATTTAAGGACCTTAAGGACCTTAACGACTTTAACGACTTTAAGGACTTTAAGGACTTTAAGGACCTTAACGACTTTAACGACTCTAAGGACTTTAAGGACCCTAAGGACGCTAAGGACCTTAAGGACCTTAAGGACCGACCCTAAGGACTTTAACGACTTTAAGGACCCTACCGACCCTAAGGACTCTAAGGACCCTAAGGACCTTAACGACTTTAACGACTTTAAGGACCCTAACGACTTTAAGGACCCTAAGGACCTTAAGGACAGAC
>CAYYQS010000039.1:0-17482 GCA_964472555.1 uncultured Bacteroides sp. | reverse complement strand
CCCTCCGAGATATGCGACCTCAGCGTTAACATATATTATGGGACAAGCTCTTAGGCATATACACTCGACCCGAAGGCGATAGTCAGAACTATCAGCACTGTGAGCACTATACCTATTACCACATACCACGCGGTGGATACTCGCTTAAGGTTAAAGAGCACAGAGGCACAACCCCACGAGATCAGCGAAAAGATCAGAGATACGGTCAGGAATGCCGACATCGCTGCCAACACTAGTGTGGTATTGAACATATTCCCGGGGAGAAGATTCAGTCCCTGAAGAATATTTGCACTATCTGCCACATTGTAGGATAGAACTCCGGTAAGCACCGAAAGAAATCCTACCAGACAGCTGAAAGCAATTGTCACGGACACAACGCCTATGAGGATTACCAGACACTTTCCAGCTACGCTGAAAAAAGTAGTGAAGAAGTTGCCATCCTCAATCGCCGGTGGAGTAGTGGGCGACGACGATATCACCGCCTGCCCCACAGTGTTGAGGTTCACCGGCTCGCCCTTCATCTGTAGCACCTGGCGCGGAGTCACTGCCGGGGGAATTATCATCCACGCTATTAGATATATGAGTATCAGAGGCCAGAGTTTCGTGCACAATGCGAGAACGATCAGGAGCATGCGCATGATGTTGGCGTTCCAGTTGAGGTACTCGGCAAGACCACCGATTACACCGCCGAACACCTTGTTCTTCATATTGCGGTAAAGTTTTTTCTTATGAGGGATATTGAAAGAGACAAAGGGTTTCTCCTTATTCTCATTAGCAGGCTCAGGGTTGCCCTCTGTGGCACTTTCCTCTTCGTGAGCAGTCTCCGAAAGGTCTTCCGGGCGCCCCATGATTTCGATGACCTTCTCAACATCACAAAGCACTATCACCGACTTTCCGGTGGAGATTTCCTCATTGAAATGCTCGCGGATGCGGCTCTCGATATCAGCGACAATCTCACTCCCTTCAGCTCCCGTAAACGTGCACTTTAGCTGCTGTAGATAGTTTTGGAGTAAGAGGAAGGCATCTTCATCGATATAGAAGATCTGGCCGTCGACATTGGTTGGATAGGATCGTTTCATTTCGCTTCGTTGATTGTAGATTTATTGAGAAGATGTGTTACTGTCAGATTGATTTCATCCCAGGATGCGCGTAGCTGTGCCAGAAACTCCTGGCCCAGTGGTGTTATGGAGTAATATTTGCGTGGAGGGCCCGACGGTGATTCCTCCCAGCGGTAAGATAGTAGCCCGTCGTTTTTCAGGCGGGTGAGGAGGGGATAGAGCGTCCCCTCCATTACTATCAGCTGTGCCTCCTTCATCTCTGTGATGATTTCGGAAGCATATGCATCGCAGTCCTTCAGTAGAAGAAGAACGCAAAACTCCAGCATCCCCTTGCGCATCTGCGATTTCAGATTCTCGATATTTGTTGGCATGGATTGTTTTCTTTATAGATTGTAGTTATTTCAAGGGGCTTGGTTTCACGACGCAAAGTTAGATACTTTTATAGTACTATGCAATACAAAGTACCATAAAAATATCATGTTTTAACAATTATTAATTATTCAAAGAGACTCTTAAAATCCTCCCTCAATCATATCTATATAGATATCAGCGTATTCGCTCACCATTCTCTTCACAGAGAATTCCCGCTCTACATATTCCCTTGCTTCCTCCGCGCGCTCAAGGTTGCCCTCATAGCCATCAACCACCCGGGCTATTGCATCGGCACACGCCTCAGCGTTTCCGCTCGTGAAAGTTTCTGCCAGTCTCCCCTTGTCGGCCACTTCCCAAGGCCCTCCCCCCTCAGGCACAACAAGCGGCAACCCTGCCGCCATACCCTCGGCTACAGTCAGACCGAAGCCTTCGAACCGCGAGGGATGACACATCATATCGTAATCTGCAAGACTTTCATAGATCTTCTTTCGCGGAAGATTACCCGTAAAAGTCATACGATCCGCGACACCTTCTTTCTTCGCAAGGCTCTGAAGCATCTCAAGATCTGGTCCCTCGCCAATAAAAGTGCACTTCACATCGTAGCCTCTCTGCTTTAGGAGTGCAACAGCTTTGATAAGTATATCCTGGCCTTTTATCTCTGCCACAAGACGTGAAACCTGCACTATCCGAACAGGAAGCGTATATAACTCCTTACTGCGCACACGGATAGCCGAAGTGTTTATGCCGTTCCGTACAACCCGGATTCGGGCATTTGTCACCCGGTTTCTTACATCTTCACTCACCGCATCCGATATCGCTGCCATTTTATTCCCGGCCGCGTACTTCATTGGTATATTTAACGCGTGAACGGTGAAGAGTGTCCGATTCTTCATCACCTTCAGTAGCCCCGTAAGCTTATGCATATGAAGATGCACCACATCCGGTCGGCGCCGGAGAACAAACAGATTTAGCCGGGCCATAAGCCATAGAGGTGCTGCCCCCGGAGTGCGATCGAAGCGGCTGATCCTCACCCGACGGTCAATTGAGTTCATCACCACCTCATTCTCACCCCGGTTTACAATCAGTATTTCCACTTCGTCACCCCTGTTCACTTGCTCATTTACGATATCGGCAAGCATTGTTTCGGCTCCGCCCGTAAGCATCTGAAATATTATGTGAAGAATCTTCATCGTAATCGGTTTTAGATGCACAAAGATATGCTTTTTCAGTGGAACTTTTCTAATGTCTGATTGTTTTATTTATAAAAAATACGACGTTATGAAAAAAGCTCTTTCCACCCCAAAAGCAAAAGCTCTCGCTTACCACAGATATCCCCGTCCCGGCAAGATTGAAGTTATCCCTACCAAACCCTTCTCCACACCCGACGACCTCACCCTTGCCTACTCTCCCGGCGTAGCATTTCCTTGTCTCGAAATTGCTGCCGACACTGATAATGTCTACAAATACACCGGTCGAGGAAATACAGTAGCCGTCATCTCAAACGGTACCGCCGTCCTCGGCCTCGGCAATATCGGCCCCGCCGCAGCCAAGCCTGTTATGGAAGGCAAAGCCTTGCTGTTCAAGATTTTTGCAGGACTCGATGCCTTCGATATCGAAGTCGACGAAACCGACCCCCAAAAATTCATCAGCATCGTCAAGGCTCTCGCTCCGACATTCGGGGGGGTTAACCTCGAAGACATCAAGGCTCCCGAATGTTTCGAGATCGAACAAGGCCTCGTGGGGCAGTGTGGTATCCCCGTAATGCACGACGACCAGCACGGTACGGCCGTTATCGTTGCTGCTGCCTTCATCAATGCTCTTATCGTTCAGAACAAGAAGATCGAAGACGTCCGCCTCACCGTCAACGGAGCAGGGGCTGCCGCTATTGCATGCACAAAGCTCCTCGTTAGCCTTGGTGTACGTCGCGACAACATCATCATGTGCGACAGCAAAGGCGCCATTACTACCGACCGTAAGAACCTCGCGCCCTCGAAAGCCGAATTCGCCACATCGCGCCCCGGAATCTCCACGCTCGCCGATGCCGTCCGTGATGCCGATGCCTTTCTGGGCCTCTCGGTTGCCGACGTCCTCACCCCCGAAATGCTCGCGACGATGGCTCCCCGACCCATAGTCTTCGCTCTCGCCAACCCCAACCCTGAAATCGCCAGAGACGCGGCCCTCGCCACACGTACCGATCTCGTATATGCAACAGGACGCTCCGACTATCCCAACCAGATCAACAACGTCCTTGGATTCCCCTATATTTTCCGCGGAGCCCTCGACTGCCGCGCCACAGTCATCAACGAAGACATGAAACTTGCGGCCGCCCATGCCATTGCAGCACTCGCACGAAAGCCAGTCACAAAGACCGTGCGCGACCTCTACGGCGGTGAACCTCTTTCATTCGGCCCCGATTACATCCTCCCCAAGCCCTTCGACCGTCGCCTACTCACAACAGTTCCCGCCGAAGTAGCCCGGGCAGCCGCTGAATCAGGCGTCGCCCAACACCCCATTTCCGACCTCGAAGCATACGGCCGTCGCCTCCGCAAATACGTAGTCGACACCGACGGAGCTCTCCGCAACTTCATCGAAGCCGTCGGCTGACGCTTCAACTTAAAAAAATCACTATCTTTGCAGATTTATCAAATCTCAATCAGATGAATCGCAAAGAAATTTTTGATTTGGCAGAAGCCAATCGGCTAAGGGCGCTTGAAGTCCTCGCCAACTCCGGCATCGAAGATGTGTGGCGTAAGGCCGGATGTCGTGTAGAGATTGTCGGCTCGCTCAGAATGGGGTTGCTTGCATCGCACCGCGATATCGACTTGCATGTCTATTCTTCAGGCATTACCGAAGAATCATCCTTCGCCATTGCCGCTAAAATGGCATCCCTCAAGGGCGTGGGAGAGATCACATGCATCAACGGCCTCCACACCGACGAGCACTGCGTGGCATGGCATGTTCAATACAAGGTATCTGAGGATGAGACGTGGAAATTCGACATTATCCACATCGAAGCCGGATCTTACTACGACGGTTTCTTCGAGCGAATGGCCCGCAGGATAGTGCACGTTATCACTCCGGAGCAGCGCGAACTCATACTCAAACTGAAGTTCGAAACTCCCGCCGACGAGATTATACATGGCGTGGAATATTACGAAGCCGTCATCGCCGACGGCGTCTCTACTCTCGATGAACTCCGTCTGTGGCTGCCTGAACATCGCAGAAAACCACAATACTATTGGATTCCGTAGTATACAATCCGGGCACACCCCATTCTTGGAATGTGCCCGGATAACTAATTATTTTACAGTGATTTCGAGCGCTTCATAAGCCTTTTCAGCCTTTTCGCGGGCAGCTTCCACAGTCTCGTCTGTGGCAAGAATAACACCCATGCGGCGGTGTCCTTTCACCTCTGGCTTACCGAAGATACGGAGCTGGGTGCCGGGAGCGGCAAGCACTTCTTCTAAGTTGCCGAATATTACCTCTTTGGTGTTGCCTTCAACCACCACGGCACGCGATGCCGAAGGAGCGAGGAAACGAACCTCGGGTACCGGCAGACCGAGAAGAGCGCGGGCGTGCAGGGCAAATTCGCTCAGTTCCTGCGATATCATGGTCACCATGCCGGTGTCGTGCGGGCGGGGAGATACCTCGCTGAATATCACGTCATCGCCCTTGATGAAGAGCTCAACGCCGAATATTCCGTAGCCGCCAAGTGCTCCGGTAATAGCAGCCGCTACTTCCTGAGCTTTTGCCAGCGCGGCAGGAGTCATGGCCTGGGGTTGCCAGGAATAGCGGTAGTCACCGTTCACCTGAATGTGACCGATAGGCGGACAGAATACAGTTCCCGAAACGCTGCGGACTGTCAGAAGTGTTATTTCATAGTCAAAATCTACGAAGCCTTCAACGATTACGCGACCGGCACCTGCTCGTCCTCCCTCCTGAGCTTCTCGCCATGCGTTCTCTATATCCTCGGCCTTGCGGATTGTCGACTGACCGTGCCCCGACGAACTCATCACCGGCTTTACCACCACCGGAAGTCCGATCTCTTCGATAGCAGCCTTGAATTCCTCATAGTTCGAAGCGAAACGATAGGGCGACGTAGGAAGTCCGAGCTCTTCGGCGGCAAGACGGCGGATGCCCTCACGGTTCATCGTAAGGAAAGCAGCACGCGCTGTCGGAGTCACATTGTATCCTTCCTTCTCAAGCTCTACGAGCATGGGAGTGGCGATAGCCTCGATTTCAGGAATTATGTGGTCGGGCTTCTCAAGATGTACTATCTCGCGAAGCTTCTCGCCGTCGAGCATATCGAACACATAAGAGCGGTGTGCTACCTGCATTGCGGGGGCTCCGGCATACTTGTCGCATGCCACCACTTCTACTCCCAGACGCTGAAGCTCTATTGCAACTTCCTTGCCGAGCTCGCCGCTGCCGAGAAGAAGGGCCTTTCGCCCAACCGATGTACCTACAGAACCGATTTTTGCCATAATAATAGTGTTGATTGGTGTTTTATTGGTTAATGTTCAGAAATTTTCTTGCGTTGATGTCCGTGGCCACTCTCACATCCTCCACGTTCAAGCCGAGAGCCGGAGCTATCGCATCCACCACTAAAGGCATAAGCGAAGTTTCGTTGCGTTTACCGCGGAATGGAACCGGTGTGAGATACGGCGCGTCCGTTTCAGTAAGAATCCGGTCAAGGCCTATATGTGGAAGCACAGTGCGTAACCCCGAATTCTTAAACGTCACGATGCCGTTGATTCCGAAATAAAAGTCGCCCACACTGCGGATTGCATCCACATCTTCATCCGTGCCGCCGAAGCTGTGGAATACGGCTCGCACTCCTTTGTGTCCGCTGAGCACTTCAAGCGTTTCCGCCAGAGCCTCCCGGCAGTGAATGAGTACAGGCAGATTAAGTTCCTCGGCCTTCGTTAGCTGGATATCAAAAGCCTCGAGCTGACGGGCGAGCGATTCCTTTTCCCAATAGAGGTCAACCCCTATCTCTCCAACAGCCTTAAACGACTCAGGATGAGCCTCGAGAAGCCCCATAACGTATGCGAGATCATCGCGCCAGTTTTCCTTCAGTTCTGTCGGATGAAGTCCCATAGACATCAGGGTGAATTCAGGGCGTAGCTCATGCAGCCTCCGTATAGGCTCGATACTTTCAAGATCGACATTGGCGAGCATCATAAGTTCGACTCCGGCTCCTACAGCTCTGTCGACAGCAGCGCACTGCCCCTCCATAGAGTCCGCTTTCTGACCCTCGACATTAAACTCCGGGCCGTAGATATGTGTATGCGTATCTATCATTTCAGTCGTGTAGAAGCTTTGTCTGCCAGCGTGTAGAAGAAATTCCGTGCAGCTTCAGGCATTGCCACCTCAGCTATCGCCTCCTTGGCCTGGGCGCTGTAGGCCAGAGCGGTCTCCTCGCACAGCCTGTCGAGCCCTAAGCGGATATATAGCGTGCGCATGGCCTCAATTTTCTTTTCAGGCTCCTCGATAGAAGCTGCCGCAGCCGTTTCCTCCGGAGCCTCCTTCTCAGCCATGATTCGTAGCCATGTCTTCTTATCGCAGAGTATGTCGCCTCCGATTTCCTTCCCGAAGAGTGCAGGATCTCCGAAAGTATCCAGCCAGTCGTCGCGCATCTGAAAAGCCAGCCCGTAGAGCATCCCGTAGTCATAGAATCTGCGGCATGTGTCGGCATCTGCCTCGGCCATTTCTGCCCCCAGGCGACAGGCGCATCCGATTAGTACCGACGTCTTCAGGGTAATCATCTCCATGTATTCCTCGATGCTTACGTCTCGGCGGTCTTCAAACTCCATGTCGAGCTGCTGACCTTCGTAGATCTCCATTGCTGTCTTGCTGAAGAGGTGGAAAATACTCGCGAATCGCGCTCCTGCACCTTCGGCAATCATATCGTAGGCGAGGGTCAGCATGGCGTCGCCCGAAAGTATCGCCGACGAAGTATTCCACTTCACATGCACCGTAGGCTTTCCTCGGCGTACCTCGGCACGGTCCATCACATCATCGTGTAGAAGGGTGAAATTGTGGAACATCTCTATGGCGCACGCCTGACTGATCACTTCATGCACATCTTTTCCCGATAAAGCCGCGTAGGCTGCCATGCACACTGCCGGACGAAGACGTTTTCCTCCGGTCTCGAAAGTGTACTTTACCGGCTCGAAAAGACCGGGGGCGGTGGTAGGATAGGAAAGCTCGGCAAGATAGCGGTCGGCTTCCTTTCCAAGGTATTCAAGAGTGTATTCCATAGAGCTTTATGCTTTTGATCACAAAATTAGTCTCAACGTGGCTCCGAACTGACGGGGCGCGCCGTGCTGCACAAATTCATTGCCCATTGAGAGAAAATAGAAAGTATCGTAGCGTGTGTTGGAGAGATTGCGGGCCCAGAGTCTGAGAGTCCAGTGTGTAGCGTGCAATCCTATCGTCAACCCGGGCAGACAGTAGAACGGCTGTCGCACGGTATTCGCTTCATTCCAGTATATCTCGCCTGCACATCGCGCCGTGGCGGATATCGAGGGAGTAACACCGCAAAACTCAAGTGGAGTTGCCCGATAATTCACCTCTGCGAAGAGTGTGTGCGAAGGAGCATACGGCAGATGTTTGCCGCGGTAGTCGGCACGACCGTCGTTATATTTCCTGAAAGTCGCGTTCGTGTACCCGTAAGCTACATTTGCTTTAAGGTCAGTAATCACATCCCAGTCAACAGTCAGTTCCGCGCCATAGCTGCGCGTACGTCCGGCATTAGTCATTATGCGGCCGGTTGTTGTCCCTGCTGGGAAAGTAGTGAGCTGCTGATTTCGGCAATCTATATAGAAGAGAGTCGCATCCACATTAAGGTTCCTGCCCGGAAGCAATGCCGCGTGCACTCCTGCCTCGTAGTTGAAACTGCTCTCCGGCTTGTACGACACTATCTCCTCAAGCTTGTAGAGCGAGCTCATACCCATTTCCGACATCAGCCGCTGCTGCAGCACATCGCTGAACATCTGGGTATTGTACCCGCCAGCCTTATAGCCTTTCGAGAAAGTGAAATAGGGAGTCAGCCTATCCGCTTTGTACGAAACCGTTGCCTTCGGAAGAAACTCCACGAAAGTGTGTGCCAGCGACCCGGTGTCGTCAATCTTGATGTTCTTGTGAGAGTAGGGCGTCTCGCTTCCGTCGGGGTGGCGTTCCATTGTAGTGTACCCGGTGTTGGTGTGGCTGCGGTAGTTCAGCGAAGTCCGCTCTATATCAAGGCGGAGTCCTGCTTCGAAGCGCCAACCTCCTGTCTCGTAAGTGCTCTCATGGTAGAGGGCGAAACCTCCGTTCGACAGCGTAAAATTGCTGCCCAGAGTAAACTCTCTGCCGTCCCACCGGATAGGGTAGTCCGGATTGGCATTGTTCCGGTGACGCTCTATCAGTTGGGCGATACCCGTGTCTTTGAAAGTAACGGGCGCATCCATATCGGTAGTCTTATAGAACCCGAAGGCACCACCGAGCCATGAATAGGCGCCTCGCGCACCGCGTGTAAAAAGATCCTCGGTGAACGACCACTCCTTTCGCGCCTGCGTGAGGATGAAATAATCATCGGTGAGGAAATCCTGATCGAGCCGCATCGTATCGTCGAGATACTGTACCGAAGTTACAGATGTAACCACAACTCGCTTTCCGGCCCACGCCACAGTAAAACCGTCGGCAAATGATGTCCGTCGGTAGCTGCACGTGTCATTGTATGCTATCCGTCCGCTCGCCAGCGATGCGTAGGGATATCCTCCCTGCCGCGCTATCGACACCACTGCCGTATTGCTCAGCGAGAGCCTCGGATCCGGTTGCCATGCAGTCTTCCAGCGTATCGAGCCGGAATTCTCTGTGTCAAGCTTCTTCCCGGTATATTCGTTGCGGTAGAACCCGTCGGTATGCCTGAACTGTCCGCTTATACCCATTCCGAGCTTAGGTCGTAGAAGACCGTACCACGCGGCCGAGAGCGCTGTACTGTTGGCCGATCCGTATTCTGCCGACGCTCGCACTCCCTGAGTCCGCAGTGGCGATAGTGTGCGGATATTTATCTGACCTCCCATGGTATTGCGCCCGTTGAGCACCGATTGAGCCCCGCGGAGCACCTCAATATTCTCAATGTCGCTTACATCGAAGTCATAGTTGTCTTTATTAAGATACGGTATGTTGTCAACCGTCAGACCCACCACCGGCTGGTCGATGCGTGCACCGAGCCCTCGCACATAGATCGACGAAGTCATGCGCGAACCGTAGTCGGGCATGTAGAAGTTAGGTGCTACTAAACTCACTCCCTTCACGGCCTCGATGCCGAGCCGACGGGCTTCCGCTCCGGTAATCTCAGTCACAGCCTCAACAGCACTCGCCCCGGTAGGATTGAATTTAAGACCCAGCACCTCAAGCGGGCGCAGTGTGTGTTCCCTTCGCACGGAGTCGGCTGCAGCCTCTCCTCCGAAGAGAGAAACCGCAGGAGCTGTCATGAGCAGCACTAAACCAGCTATCAAGCTTTTTCCGATAGTTCGAGCCATCTCAACTCCTTTTCGTCCAACAATTCTTTAACTTCGGAATAACGGGCCGACCGGGTGCTGAAATCATCGCAACTCTCCCCCGAAGCAAAGAAAGCCTCGAGAGCTGTTTTCTCCTCCGTAAGTTCCTCGATCTCCCGCCCGAGTTCCTCAAATTCCTTCTTCTCCTTGAATGACATCTTCACCGGACGCTCTGCACGTGGCTTCTGGGCTTCCTTCGGGGCCTGTGCGGTTGGCTTTTCAACCTCCTTTTCCTGAGAAGTAAGATAAGCCCGGTAGTCGCTGTAATTGCCCGGGAAAACCTTGATAACACCGTCGCCCTCCATTACGAAGATATGATCCACTATGTTATCAAGGAAATAGCGGTCGTGGCTGATAACTATCACACAACCCTTGAACGAGGCCAGATATTCCTCTAAAATCCCGAGGGTTATGATATCAAGATCATTCGTAGGTTCGTCTAAGATCAGGAAGTTGGGCTGTCGCATCAGCACCGTGGCGAGATGCAGTCGGCACCGCTCGCCACCGCTAAGCGTATGGATATATTTCTGCTGGTCGGCAGGGCTGAAGAGGAAGCGTTGGAGATACTGCATGGGAGCGATGCGTTGACCTTCTCCGAGATCAATGTCATCGGCAATCTCGCTAACGGCATCAATCACCTTCTTGTTGTTGTCAAACTCTATACCGTCCTGGCTGTAGTAGCCGAACCGCACGGTTTCGCCTACATTCCACTCACCCGAATCGGCCGGAATTAGACCTTGAAGAAGCTTGATGAAAGTAGATTTCCCCACACCGTTCACGCCTACGATTCCGAGCTTGTCGCCCGGTGCGAACGTATATGTGAAGTCATCGAGAATAACCTTATCGCCGAAGCGCTTGTTTATCCCCTCCGCCTCAAAGATTTTCGAGCCTATGCGCGAACTTGTGGCATCGAGTTTCACATTTTTCTCTTGTTTCAGGCTTCGCGCCCGCTCCTTGAGATTATAGAAATTGTCGATGCGGAACTTTGCCTTCCCCGCACGGGCCTGTGGCTGGCGGCTCATCCACTCCTGCTCGCGGCGAAGAGTATTCTTGGCCCTCGCCACATCGGCTGCCATTGCCTCGATACGCTCGGCACGCCTGCGCAGATACATGTCATAATTGCCCTGAACCTGAAAAAGACTCTCATGGTCAAGTTCGATTATGCTCGTGCACACACGGTCCAGAAAGTAGCGGTCATGAGTAACCATAAGTAGCGTTGCTCGCGAACGCTTCAGGTATCCTTCGAGCCATTCGATAGTGGTGATATCGAGGTGATTGGTAGGCTCATCAAGAATCAGGAAATCGGGTTCGCTGATTATGGTGCGGGCAATCGCAAGCCGCTTCCGCTGTCCACCGCTGAGCCGGTCGACCGGAGCCGTCACGTCCTGCAGTCCAAGGCGTGAGAGCAGCTGACGGAGACGGTCCTCATAGTCCCATGCCGAAAGATTGTCCATTTCATGCACAGCCTTCTGAGTGCGCGTATCATCGCCCGATGCCATGGCCAGAGTATATGCCTTCACTACCTCCGACTTAGGGTCGTCATTGTCCAGAGCCGCGTCCAGCACCGTAGAGCCCGGTGCAAAATAAGGATCTTGCGGAAGATAGCCGATTCGGAGGCCGTTGCGCCACACCACATTCCCGCTATCGGCCGCTTCTTGGCCCGCGAGAATAGAGAGAAGCGTACTCTTCCCTGTGCCGTTGCGGGCCACAATGCCTATCTTGTCACCTTCGTCCACACCGAAAGTCACATCGCCGAACAGAACCCTGTCGCCGTAACTCTTGGTCAGATTTTCGACACTAAGTAGATTCGCCATTACCGTTCTTCTCGCTTGATTCAGTAGGGTAGGAGAGCTCGCATAGCCTTAGCAACCTCTTCTGCTGCCTTACCGGCAGCCTCCGCAAAATCTGCCTCCTGCGAAGCGTAGATGATAGCACGCGAACTGTTTACTATAAGGCCGCATTCGTCTATCATACCGTACTTCGCAACGTCTTCCAGACTTCCTCCCTGCGAGCCTACACCCGGCACAAGAAGGAAATGGCGAGGTGCCGATTTGCGTATTTCTGTGAGACTCTCGGCTCGGGTTGCACCCACAACATACATCGTGTTCACCGGTGAGCCCCAGTGACGCGACCGGCGGATCACTCGTTCGAACATAGGCACTCCCTTGGAGTCTACAACCGTCTCGAAATCCGTTGCCGAAGGGTTGGAAGTGAGTGCAAGAATAATGCTCCACTTGTCCTCATAAGCAAGGAAAGGCTTCACCGAGTCCTCTCCCATGTAAGGTGCGAGAGTCACGGCGTCAACATCCATTTTCTCAAAGAAAGCGCGGGCGTAGAGAGATGCCGTATTGCCGATATCGCCTCGCTTGGCGTCGGCGATGATAAACTGGTCGGGGTATTTCTCGCGGATATACCGCACGGTTTCCTCAAGAGCTTTCCAGCCCTCTGCTCCAAGACTTTCATAAAAAGCCGTGTTAGGCTTATAAGCCACGCAGTACGGTGCCGTGGCATCGATTATAGCCTTGTTGAACGCTACAATGCGCTCACAGTCGGTACCTTCGATACAAGCGGGAATTTTTTTGATGTCCGTATCGAGCCCTACACAAAGGAAGGAACCCTTGTTGAATATGTTTTCTACCAGTTCGTTGCGTTTCATATCGTTGGGTTGTTTATTTTCAAATTATCGGTCCACCTTGCACATAATCACATTTCCGCTGCTTTGAGCTTTTCGGCGTTTTCAGCTATTATTAGGTGGTCTATCACATCCTGAATGTCACCGTCTACAAACGCCTGAAGATTATAGATCGTGTAATTGATTCGGTGGTCGGTGATTCGCCCCTGAGGGTAGTTGTACGTGCGGATTTTTGCCGAGCGGTCGCCCGTGCTTACAAGTGTTTTGCGGCGCGAAGCTATGTCGTCCACATACTTCTGATGCTCCTTGTCGTAGATGAAAGTGCGCAGACGGCTCAGGGCTCGTTCCTTATTTTTGGGTTGGTCGCGGGTCTCGGTACACTCTATAAGTATTTCCTCGGCAACTCCGGTATTGGGATTTTTCCAGATGTATCGCAGGCGTACACCCGATTCAACCTTGTTCACGTTTTGGCCACCGGCGCCACCTGAGCGGAATGTGTCCCACTTGATTTCGCCCTCGTTGATCTCTACATCGAATGGCTCTGCCTCCGGAAGTACGGCTACTGTAGCAGCCGATGTATGCACACGCCCCTGGGTTTCCGTGGCCGGAACGCGCTGCACGCGGTGCACGCCGCTCTCGTATTTTAGAATGCCGTAAACACCTTCGCCGGTCACCGAAAGCACAACTTCCTTGTACCCTCCGGCAGCTCCCTCGCTTGCCGAAGTGATAGCCACGTTCCACCCCTTGCTCTCACAATAGCGGATATACATCTTGCACAGGTCTCCGGCAAAGATCGCGGCCTCATCGCCGCCTGTGCCACCGCGTATTTCAAGAATAGCGTTTTTCGAGTCTTCCGGATCGGCAGGAATAAGCTGTATCTTGATTTCCTCTTCAAGAGAGGGGAGGGCGGCTGTGGCGGCATCAAGTTGCTCCTTGGCCATTTCGCGCATCTCGGCATCGCTTTCCGTGTCGAGTATAAGTCTGGCGTCGGCGATATCATTGGTCAGTGTGCGGTATCGTCGGGTCAGAGCGGTAAGTTTCTCAAGATCTTTGTATTCTTTCGACAGCCTCACATAGCGTTTCATATCCGCTATCACGGAAGGGTCGGTGATAAGGGTCGAGATTTCTTCGAATCGCGATTCGATGCCATCGAGGCGCTCGAGCAGTGTGGGTTCGGCCATTGTATTGTCGAATTTTTCCGCGAAGTTACGCATTATATTATAAAAAGTCGCTACCTTTGCAATACTTTTTACTGACATTGTACCTATTAATCTTATCGTTCATCCAATGGACCGGCAGAATTCCGGCGCTTTTTCGCGCCCTTTCACATTCGACAGAGTTATCCGCCTGCTCATTTCAGTAGCAGCTGTGGCTGTGGCCGTATGGCTTATCGGACTTCTCAAATCGGTCCTGCTCCCTTTCCTCGTTGCGTGGCTTATAGCCTATCTTCTCGAGCCGTTCGTACAGTATAATAAGAAACTTCTCGGCGTGAAGAACCGCTGGCTCCCGATTTCGGTCACGCTGTTTGAATGCGTCCTCATCACCTTCACGGTATCTGTGTTTGTAGTGCCTTCGATTGTGTCCGAGATGCATCAGGTAGCTTCCTTCGTCCGACGCTATTCCGAGGCAGGTTCCGACATTCCCTTCGTGCCCGCTTCGCTTCATCAATACCTCCGCGACAACATCGATTTCGAGACTATATCAAGTCATCTCACGCGTCAGGATATCAAGACGATACTCAACGCTGCCGGTTCGCTCGTCGCAGGTGGCTACAATGTCGTCGTTGATATTCTCAACTGGTTTTTCGTCGTGCTGTATGTAGTCTTCATCATGCTCGACTACGAGCGGCTGCTTGCCGGTTTCAAGCGGCTCGTGCCTCCGAGATATCGCCCCGTAACTTTCAGAATCGCAAACGATATCAAGGACTCAATGAATCACTATTTCCGTGGGCAGGCGCTTATTGCATTTCTGGTAGGCGTACTTTTCGCAATAGGATTCTCTATCATAGGTCTGCCTATGGCTATCATTCTCGGCCTTTTCATCGGCATTCTCAACCTGGTACCCTATCTTCAGCTCATCTCTCTTATTCCCACCACTTTATTATGCCTGGTGTGCTCAGCCGACACCTCGGTGAGTTTCTGGAATATATGGCTTGAATCGATGGCTGTCTACATCATCGTACAGTGTATTCAGGATTTCATCCTCACTCCCAAAATCATGGGAAAGACCATGGGACTCAATCCTGCCATTATCCTGCTGTCGCTGTCTATCTGGGGTACTTTGCTGGGCTTCATCGGGCTGATCATTGCACTCCCGCTCACCACACTTCTCCTCTCCTATTATGATATCTACATCTCGAATCGTGAAGACGGCGAGACTCCACGGGAGCGTGAACTTGACGAAAAGTCCTTCAGAGACATTGTCGAATCTTGACCGTTGCCCGTTACAGTAAATTCTTAAATAATTTAGCGTGAAAAAAACATTTGTAATCCTCATAATCCTTGCCGTTATTTGTGGCCTCGCTTTTGCCTGCTACAGGCAAGTTTTCGCAACCTACGAATACGAGCCTGTGAGGGTCAACATCCCCGCCGGAGTTTCAAAGGATGAAGTGAAGGAAATTCTTGTAAACACTCTCGGCAGGAATTTCGGGTCTAAGGTCGGTGTACTATGGACAATTCAGGACGGAAATCCGGCAACCGCACATGGATCTTATGCTGTTAAGACCGGAGATAAGGCATGGAAGCTCGCCCGCAACATCGCCAAGGGACGACAGACTCCCGTCAAACTCACATTCAACAACATCCGCTTCGTCGAAGAACTCGCATCAAAGATCGGACGAGCTCTCGAACTCGACTCCGCTCAGTTTATAGCTGCTGCCGACTCCGTTCTCGCTGCTCGTGGATACTCCTATCCTCAGTGGCAGGCCGCTTTCTTGCCCGATACCTACGAGTTTTATTGGACAACTCCTGCCTCTGCTGTTGTCTCACGCCTGAACGACTACACTCAGGGTTTCTGGACAGAGCAGCGCATCCGCAAGGCTGAGAGTCTTGGTGTCACACCCCTTGAGCTCGCCACGGTAGCATCTATTGTCGAAGAGGAATCAAACCGCCCCGAAGAATATGGAAAGGTCGGACGGCTATACCTCAACCGCCTGCGCGACTCAATGCTTCTGCAGGCCGATCCTACAGTGAAATTCGCCGTGCGGAATTTTGCCCTCCGAAGGATTTTTACCGCCGACACCCGCTTCGATTCGCCCTATAACACCTACGTCACCAAAGGCCTGCCTCCGGGTCCGATACGAATCCCCGAGGGCGCTACGATCGACTCTGTGCTCAATTCTGCTCCTCACAGCTACATTTTCATGTGCGCATCGCCCGACTTCTCAGGCAGGCACGTCTTTGCCAGAACTTATCCCGAGCACAAAAAAAACGCCGAGCTCTACCACCGCGCGCTCGACCGTAAGGGTATCAAATGATATATGTTTGGCATTCTCACTATTATTGTGTAATTTTGCAGCCGAATTATCAGGGGACATCCGTTCCCGCAAACAAACGTAAATGGAAATAATCCGTACAGTAAAGCGCCTCGGAGAGGTAGTTGAAGACGCCCGCGATAAAGGGCTTTCAATTGGTCTCGTTCCCACTATGGGTGCGCTTCATGCTGGCCACCGCTCACTTGTTGAGCGTGCTCGGGCCGAAAACGATATTGTTATTACCAGCGTATTCGTCAATCCTACGCAATTCAATAATCCCGAAGACCTCCGTACATATCCACGTACTGAGGAAGCCGACTGCGCCATGCTCGAGCAGTGTGGGGTCGACTACGCATTCGTCCCCTCTGTTGAGGAAATGTATCCCGAACCCGACACCAGAGTGTTCGACCTCGGCCCTGTCGCTGAGGTTATGGAAGGAGCCATGCGTCCGGGGCACTTCAACGGTGTTGCCCAGATCGTTAGCCGCTTGTTTGCCCTCACAAAGCCTACTCGCGCTTATTTCGGTGAAAAGGATTTCCAGCAGATCGCCGTTATCCGCCGTATGGTCGAGCTCGAAGGTTTCGACCTCGAGATTGTCCCCTGTCCTATTGTCCGCGAACCCGACGGCCTCGCCTTATCTTCGCGTAATGTAAGACTCTCTCCCGAGGCACGTGCCATAGCCCCGAAGATTCACTATCTCCTGGAGCAGTCTCTCAATCTCAAGGCCGAAGGCATGCAGCCCCGACAGCTTGCCGACGCTGTTGCCGCCGCTATCGACGGGGTCGAGGGCCTCGACACTGAGTATTACTCAATTGTTGATGCCGAGACTATGCAGCCTATCGACCGGTGGGTAGACGCCGGAGCTCTTGGTGCTGTGGGATGTGTTACGGTATTTTGTGGAGGCGTGCGCCTTATCGACAACATCAGATATTGATTAAGCAATGTTCATTCAGGTTCTTAAATCGAAAATTCACCGTGTGACCGTTACCGAAGCACGGCTCGATTATATTGGCAGCATCACTATCGACGAAGACCTCCTCGATGCCGCCGGAATTCTCCCGGGGGAGAGGGTCTATATCGTGAACAACAATAATGGTGCCCGGCTCGACACATACACTATTCCCGGCCCACGGGGGGAAGGAACTATTTGCCTCAACGGTGCCGCTGCCCGACTCGTTCAGCCGGGAGATATTGTTATCATCATGAGCTACGCCACTATGACGCCCATTGAAGCCCGATCCTTCAAGCCTACGGTCATTTTCCCTGACACAGCTACAAATAAGCTTATTAAATAAGTTCAGCGGAAGCTATCTTTTCCAAAACTTCTAATTTTATCCTTACCCCATGTTTGAAAAACTAAGCGACCGCCTTGAACGCAGTTTCAAGCTCCTGAAAGGTC
>CAYYQS010000038.1:0-17525 GCA_964472555.1 uncultured Bacteroides sp. | reverse complement strand
TCTCGAGCATCTTCTCGGTGAAGTCCATCATCCAGTTGTAGTCCTTGTAGGCCACATATATCTCCATTGCGGTAAATTCGGGATTATGGGTGCGGTCCATACCCTCGTTGCGGAAATTCTTCGAGAATTCGTACACACCTTCGAATCCACCCACGATAAGACGCTTGAGATAGAGCTCATCTGCGATTCGCAGGTAGAGGGGGATATCGAGGGCGTTGTGGTGGGTGATGAATGGACGTGCCGACGCTCCACCGGGGATAGACTGAAGTATAGGAGTCTCTACTTCGATATAACCTGCGTTGTTGAAATACTCACGCATGGAAGTGTATACCTTGGTACGCTTCAGGAAGATATCTTTCACGCCGTCGTTTACAATAAGGTCGACATAGCGGCGGCGGTAGCGCAGCTCAGGGTCGTCGAAAGCATCGTATTTCACGCCGTCTTTCATCTTCACGATAGGAAGTGGACGGAGACTTTTACTGAGCACAAGGAGCTCACGCGCATGAACTGATATCTCGCCGGTCTTGGTGCGGAACACGTAGCCTCGAACTCCTATAAAATCGCCGATGTCAAGAAGTTTCTTGAAAACGGTGTTGTATAGTTCCTTATCCTCTCCCGGGCAGATATCGTCGCGTGAGATGTAGAGCTGGATGCGACCCTTGGAGTCCTGAAGCTCTACAAAGGCAGCCTTACCCATGATTCGGCGGCTCATGATACGGCCGGCGACGGCTACTTCGCGCTGAGGTGCGTCGTCGGAGAAATTTTCTTTAATCTCGTCGCTGTGACCGGTAACAACAAATTCGGGAGCGGGATACGGTTCGATACCCATTTGGCGGAGCTGCGCCATACTGTTTCGGCGGATCTGCTCCTGTTCGCTTAGTTCGTGAGTGCTCATATACGGTTATTATTTTATTATCAAATAGTTAACCCGGAAGAAACAGATTTCTCCCGGCATAAAACAGCCTAAAGGCCTCTATGTAGTGCAAAGGTACGAAAAAAAACGCTACCGACAAAGTGCGACGCTTGAAAAAAACTGTAAAGCAGAAGGGTATATAAAAACAGAACGGAGCAGTCTCACGACGCCCCGGTCCTAATACACAATTATCTATAAAACAACTATTTAATGTCCATGATGTCTTAAGAAATATCAATAAAAAACCACTCTGCAACGTATTAGGAAGCAAGGTGGGTGACACAAAGGGACTGAGAAAAGCTCGACTTCAGAGGGAGCATGCTACTAAACTTTGGTCACGCTTTTTTATTGTGCTGCAAAATTAGTACGAATTTTATTAGCCGTCAAGGATTTTAAAGTTAAAATTTGTTAAGTTCGATAAAAGAGCATTGAGGCTGACTTTCAGGCGTTTCTACAGCACAAACGCGATAGTCCCCGATAGGTATATGAGGAAAGAAGGTGTCGGCATCGTCTGCCTGATCCTTGATGACGGTGAGGTATAATCTGTCGGCCAGCGGAAGAGCCTGCCGGTATATTTCGGCTCCTCCGATCACGAATGCCTCACCCTGCACCATACCGAGTGCCTCTTCGAGAGAATGAGCGACGTCGGCTCCCGGAGCGACATAGGAGCGGTTGCGGGTAACGACGATATTGCGTCGGCCGGGGAGTGCTCCTTTGGGGAGCGACTCGAACGTCTTGCGACCCATTATCACTGTGTGTCCCCACGTAAGGGCTTTGAAATGCCGTAGGTCGGCACCGATATGGAAGAGCAGATCCCCTCCCCTGCCGATACCGCCTTTGCGGTCGATTGCTACGATGATATTTACTGCCATATCAAATGCTTACACCGAGACTTCCGCTTTTATATGAGGATGAGGATCGTAGTCCTCAAGCGAGAAGTCGGAAAATTTGAAATCGAAGATGTCCTTCACCTCGGGGTTTATCACCATCCGGGGAAGCTTGCGCGGCTCTCGGGTGAGCTGAAGACGAGCCTGGTCGAGGTGGTTGAGATAGAGATGTGCGTCGCCGAGAGTGTGCACAAACTCTCCGGCCTTCAACCCCGTAGCCTGAGCCATCATCTGTAGTAACAAAGCGTAGGAAGCTATATTGAAAGGAACTCCGAGGAAACAGTCGGCGCTACGCTGATAGAGCTGGAGTGAAAGTTTTCCGTCGGCCACATAGAACTGGAAAAGCGCGTGGCAAGGAGGCAGATTCATATTAGGAAGGTCGGCCACATTCCATGCGCTCACAATTATTCGGCGCGAATCGGGATTTGTCCTTATAGTATTCTGAGCCTCCGCTATCTGGTCGACTGCCCCGCCTTTATAATCGGGCCATGACCGCCACTGATAGCCGTAGATATGACCGAGATCGCCGTCCGGGTCAGCCCATTCATTCCAGATTCTCACACCATTGTCCTGAAGATATTTCACATTTGTATCTCCTTTCAGGAACCAGAGGAGCTCATGGATTATCGACTTGAGATGAAGTTTCTTAGTTGTAAGGAGAGGGAATCCCTCGGCAAGGTCAAAGCGCATCTGATATCCGAATACGCTTCGCGTACCGGTGCCGGTACGGTCGGATTTGTCGGTACCGTTGTCGAGGATGTGCTGCAGGAGCTCTAAATACTGTTTCACTTTTCAGGCTTGGAGGTTGACTGGACCGGCGACTGCGCCGAGCCAGGGTGTTTTATATTTTTAGCGGCCACGTCAAGGCCCTGCATCATAGGCATGCCAAGACGGTAGCGACCCGATTTATACTGAATCGAAGCGTTGGGGCAGACAGAAGTGCAGTCGAAGCACACCACGCACCGCGAGGTATCGACACTCTTATCGGCCAGTTTGATACAGCTTGATTTGCACACACGCTCACACTCACCGCAGTTTATGCACCTGTCGGGATCTATCTCGATGTGGAAATACGAGCGCCGGGAGCCGTAGCCGAGAATCGTTCCGATAGGACATGCGGTGTTGCACAGGAAGCGTCCATGCTTCCATGCCACAGATACTACTATCATGGCAGTTGCGGCGGCAACCCCCACAGAGGCGAGGGCGAAGCGGAGAGGAGTCGACATCAGTCCTAACGGACGCATGACAAGTTCTTCGACCATTCGCGAGTATGCACTATATGGGTCTAAGAGCGTAGTCACAAGAGATATCCCCGAAAGGAGGGTGATGAGCGTGATAAGGAGGAAAACGCTGCGTGTACGGTTGGAAGGACTCAGATAGGAGTAACTTTTGGATTTGCGTCTCACCTTCCTCGACACAAAACCTACGCAATCCATAAAAGTACCCATAGGACATACCGTAGAGCAATAGATGCGCCCGTAGATGAGCGTGACAGCAGCCCAGAAGATGAGCACAAACGCTACCCCGGAAAGCAGGGCGGTGAGAATCTGCATGCGTACGAACACGCTGTCGTAACCTGCAATGAGAGCCCAGGTGGGCACCCCCATAGCAAGGAGCGACACTACGATGCGGACGATTCTGACCGATTTATACATCTTCCTATGCAGATATGCGTGGTGATACTGCGCAAAATTACGAAAAAAAAACAAGTTACACCCGACGGCAAGGACTTATTAAAATAATAATTCGTAAATTTGCGACACAAATACTAAATAATACCTTATTACAAGACCTTACTCCGGCTTAGACTCTAAACCTATATCATGTATCTGCTCCGACGTTGCTCCTTCATCCTTACTATTCTGCTGGCCGTTCATCTTGCTCATGCTCAAGAGAATGAAGAACTTCATATAACGCCTGAGATCAATAAGTTGCTGCTCGAGCTCGATTCATTGCTGAGCCGGACTGAAGACATCAACCACGAAAAGATCGCCCGGATCGACGATTTGCGCCGGTCGTACAGCCGCACGTCGGAACCCGACAAGCGCTACTGGCTCGCCGCCGAGCTCTATGAGCAATACAGCGCTTTCGACTCCGACTCTGCCATGCACTATGCCGGAGAAGCCCGCGAAATAGCCCGGCAACTCAACCGGAAAGACCTCGTAGACGACATGTCGCTCAACTTAGCATACGTCTACTCAGCCACAGGCCTGCTCTCGGAAGCTGCCAGAGAGCTCGACAGCGTAGACCGCACGAAGCTATCGGGCAGCATGGCATGGAAATACTGCGACCGAGCACTCTTCCTCGACACTCACCGCGACCAATACATCGGTATGGGAGAGCGGGAAACGGCCTATTCTGCTGTAGTGGACAGTCTGATTCAGCAGATTCTTCCCACGCTCACTCCCGGCGACGAGCATTATCTGTGGTTTATAGGCTGGGGACACCTTAAAGACAAATCGAAGGCGCAGGAGGTAATACCGCTCATTCAGCCCACTGTCGACGCAAGCTCATTCAGCACGCGTACCGACGCAATGAATGCATGGGTGCTGAGCATGCTGTGCGAATATGCAGGCGACTACCCGTCGAAGCTCAAATATCTTATACTCTCTGCAATGGCCGATGTAAGGGCAAGCAACAAAGAAATAGCATCGCTTGAGGAGATTGCAGGCATTCTCTACAATCTCGGTGAGCTCGACCGCGCGAACGCTTACGCCACCTACTCTATCGCGTGCGCCAACGACTACCGGAGCCGCGTGCGCCTTGGCTCTCTGGCAAAACTTCAGGAAAAGACCATGACCGGCATTCAGCAACGGTCAAAAAGGCAAAAGGCACAGAACGACCGATATCTCGTAGGACTTATAGGCATTCTCATAGTGCTTCTCCTGGCTCTCCTGTTCATCATACGGCAAGTCCGCCTGCTGAACCGATCGCGTGCCGAAGTCCATGAAAAGAACAAAGAGCTCAGCGCCCGTGTGGAAGAACTGCAGGCTACCCGCGAGGAACTCAAGCAAGCCAACGACAAGCTGACAGAAATGTACGCGCGTGCCCGCACGGACGCTGCCAGGCTGGCGGCAGTAAACTACGAGAAGGAGGAGTATATTGCCAATATCTTCACTATCTGCTCCAACTACATCAATAAACTCGATGATTTCAGAAAGAACATCTACCGTATGATTGTAGCGCGCCGCTACGACGACATGCGGGAACTGACAAAATCGTCGGAACTGTCGCACAGCGAAATCAAGGAGCTCTACGCTACATTCGATAAAATATTCCTCGACATATACCCCAACTTCGTGGAAGATTTCAACAGCCTTCTCCGACCGGAGGAACGGACAGAACTCAAGCCCGACGGAAGTCTGACCACCGAGCTCCGCATCTATGCCGTGGTGAGACTTGGCATCAACGACAGCGTGAAAATAGCACGCTTCCTGCACGTCTCCCCACAGACCGTCTACAACACACGCCTCAAGGCGCGCAACAAGGCCGCCGGGCCGAAAGAAGGCTTCGCCGATGCTGTGAAATCGCTCGGAAAGCCCCGATTCTGACTTCCCATACAGCCATACGAAAACTTACTTACACGACGCACCTAAAACATGTTTAAATGCTAATACTCAGTTATCTGCTAAAATCAGCATCTTACCACACCACCTTACCTCCACAGGCCCTATATATATAAGGGTGCTAACTTTGCTACCAAAATCAACCTTATCTCAAACCAACAAATCATCCAATGGAAAAACTTATCTGCACAGCAAAATCGTTGTCGATATTCCTGCTGATGTTGCTCCTCGGCACCGCCGGTGCATGGGCCAACATAACAGCTTCGGGTACCGTGACAGATGAAGAGGGCGAACCTCTGATCGGTGTATCGGTAGTTGAAAAAGGAGCGCTCAATGGCGTGACTACCGACATCGACGGCAAATTTACCATCAGCGTCTCCGACAGTGCCACAATCCTGTTCTCTTATGTTGGCTACGACAATGTAGAGGCCAAGGCGGCTCCCGGCATGACAATCGTAATGAAAGAAAACAGCACGATGCTCGACGAAGTGGTTGCCGTTGGTTACGGAACCCAGAAAAAGAGTGTCGTTACCGCATCTATCGCCAAAGTTAACGGCGACGACCTTATCGCCACAGCCCCCGTGCGAATGGATAACGCACTCAAGGGTCTTGCTTCGGGCGTGACCGTAACATCGGCCTCCGGACAGCCCGGCGCTGCCGCACGCGTCCGCATCCGCGGTATCGGTACGATCAACAACTCCGATCCTCTTTATATCGTCGACGGCATGCCTATCGAAGGCGGCCTCGACTACCTCAACCCAAACGACATCGCTTCGATCGAAGTACTCAAGGACGCCGCTTCGGGTGCTGTCTACGGTGCGCGTGCAGCCAACGGCGTTGTACTCGTCACCACAAAGCAGGGTCAGAGCGGCCCTACAAAACTGAGCTACGACTTCAGCTACGGCTGGCAGAGCGTAGGCAAGAAGCGCAGCGTGCTTAATGCTCAGGAGTATGCCATGATGATGAATGAAGGTGCTGTAAACGCTGGCATCGCCCCGATGTTCGCCGACCCGGCCTCGTATGGCAAAGGCACCGACTGGCAGGACGAAGTATTCAACAACAACGCTCCCGTGATGAATCACCAGGTAGCCCTCAGCGGTGCTTCCGAGAAAGTAAACTACATGCTCTCGCTCGGCTACTACACGCAGGACGGTATCGTGGGAGGCAACTTCAACCGCTCGGACTATCAGCGCCTTACCATGCGCAGCAACCTCGGTATCACAGCATTCGATGCTTCGAAAGAACGCACTTGGCTCAACAAATTCACAATCAACACCAACCTTGCCTACACACGCATCAAGAGCAAGGGCATAGAAGCCAACTCGACATGGGGTTCACCCCTCGGCTCAGCACTCTCGATGTCGCCTATCCTCACCCCTTACCTCGAAAACGGAAGCGCTGAAGAAGCTTCGCAGCTGGCATATCTGGCAAATCAGAGCGGCTACACGCCGATGTACGGCCCCGACGGACGCCTTGTGATGGTACCGACCGCCTTCGGCAACTATCAGGAAATGAGCAATCCTATCGCCAACCTCACGCTCCCTGGCCAGAAAGACTGGAGCCACAAGTTTGTGGGTAACTTCATTGGCGAACTTCAGATCTGGGACAATCTCCGCTACCGCATCAGCTACGGAGCTGACCTCTCTTTCTGGGGCTATGACGGCTACACTCCTCAGTATTACCTCCGCGACGGACAGAGCCAGACATTCTCTTCGGCTTTCGCAGGACGTTCAAACGGCCTTGTCTGGCAGCTTGAAAATGTGCTCATGTACAACAAGACCCTCGGTGAACACAGCTTCGACATCGTGCTCGGCCAGTCGGCCAAACAGAGCAGCGGTGGCTATCTGAGCGGCTCCCGCAACAATATCATCAGCCTCGACCGCCCCTACCTCGATGCCTCGACCGGTCTTGCAGCCGACGGCGACCAGAGTGCAAGCGGCGCTCCTCACGTAATGGCCCGCCTCGCTTCCTACTTCGCCCGCGCAAGCTACAACTTCGACGAGCGCTACATGATTCAGGCAACCGTGCGTCGCGACGGTTCGAGCCGCTTCGGTTCGAACAACCATTGGGCTACATTCCCCTCTGTTTCGGCTGGCTGGAACATCTCCAACGAGCACTTTATGGAAAGCACCCGCGTATGGTTCAACAACTTCAAGCTCCGCGCATCATGGGGTAAGAACGGTAACGAAAATATCGGTAACTTCCAGTACATGGCTCTTGCAGCCTCCGGCAACAACTATATTTTCGGTAAAGACGGCCAGATTGTGAACGGTACCAAACCCACACAGCTCGCCAACCCCGACATCCGCTGGGAGGAATCGACACAGACCGACGTTGGTCTTGACTTCGGCTTCATGCAGAACATGTTCACTTTCACCGTCGACTGGTTCCGCAAAGACACCGACGGTATGCTTATGACGATGTCGCTTCCCCAGTACGTAGGCGAGGCAATACCTGTAGGTAACGTGGGCAAGATGCGGAACTCCGGTGTGGAAATGGACTTCGCTTACCGCCAGAACTTCGGCGATTTCTCGCTCCGCGTAAACGCCAACGCATCTTACCTCCACAACAAACTCATCTCCTACGGCAACGAGCAGGGCTGGGCCAACTACGACTCCTTCCAGGGTACCGGTACGATCACCCGCGCCGAAAACGGCCTTCCCTTCCCCTTCTTCTACGGCTATAAGACCGACGGCATAATCCAGAACAATGCCGAGGCTGCAGTCTACAATGAAAAATACGGCACATCGCTCGTGCCCGGCGACGTTCGCTTCACCGATGTAACCGGCGACGGTGCGATCACCGAAGACGACCGCACTATGATCGGTAAGGGCATGCCCGACTGGACCTTCGGTTTCGGTCTCACCGCAACATGGAAAGGCTTCGACTTCAATATCTTCTTCCAGGGCACTGCCGGAAACGATATCTTCGACGCAACCCGCCGTACCGACGCTCTCTCGTCGAACCTTCCCTCATGGATCCTCAACCGCTGGACCGGCGAAGGCACCACCAACAAACTTCCCCGCTACGTTCAGGCCGACGGATACAACTGGCAGTCGTCCGATCTCCTCGTCTACGACGGCAGCTACCTGCGTCTGAAGAACATCCAGCTTGGCTACACCCTTCCGGAGAAACTCACCAAGAAAGTATTCGTATCGAAATTCCGCGTATACGTCGCAGCCGAGAATCTGGCCACATGGACCAAATACCATGGCTTCGACCCCGAAATCTCTTCCGGCGGCACATCGCTCGGTATCGACTACGGCGTCTATCCTCAGGCCCGCGTATGGACAGTAGGTCTTAATCTCGCTTTCTAATCCTCCAAAGCTAATACCTAAGTAAATATATGAAATCGATATATAAAATTGCAGGAATCGCCGCTCTTGCACTCGGCATGAGCAGCTGCGGCGACGGATTCCTCAACGTTACTTCGCCGACCCAGACATCGGCCGACGAATACTTCTCGGAAAAAGAACATGTGGAAGAGGCTGTTGTAGCAGCTTACGATCCTCTGCAGTGGACCGACTGGGGTCTCGGCGAATACGCCCCCTACACCCTCCTCGCCGATCTTATGGCCGACGACTTCTGGGTAGGTGGCTCCGACAAGAACGACAATCAGAACTGGCACCTCATGGCAAACTACGAGGCTACTCCCCTCAAAGTGGTGACCAGCATCTGGGTTGAAGCATTCTCCGGCATCAAACGCTGCAACGACGTGCTCGAAGACATCGAAAACGGTGTAGAGGGTGCCACTCAAAGCGACATCAACTACTGGACAGCACAGGTGAAGGTTCTCCGCGCTTTCTATGCCAACTGGCTGTGGAAATTCTACGGCAATGTGCCCTACTACACCCGCAACCTCACTGAACCCTATCTCGCTGAGCAGATCAGTGCCGACGAGCTATACAACCACATGGTTGGCGATATTGAGGACGCTATCGCCCTCAACGCCCTCTCCTTCCGTGCTTCCGACGTCGAAGCCGGACGCGTGACCACCGCAATGGCCTACATGCTCTATGCTGAAATAGTGATGTATCAGTGCGACGCAGCACGCTACTCCACAGCGCTCCGCTACATGAAAGAGATCATCGACTCTCCGCTCTACGACCTTGAGCCCGACTACACCACTATCTTCACCGAAGGCGGTGAATGGTGCAAGGAGTCGATCTGGGAAATCAACTATATATCGGAGAACGCCGTGCGCGACTGGAACTCTCCGCTCAATGCAGGTGGCACCGTACTTCCCACTCTCATCAGCCCCAACAACTGGCCCAGCGGTCAGGACGGACACGAGACAGGCTGGGGATTCGCTCCCGTACGTCTGGAGACCTACGAGATGTTCAGCCCCGACGACGCACGCCGCGACGCTACGTGCTGGGATGTACGCCCCTTCGAAGGCAGCTACAACAAGCGCTATCAGGATCACGGTTTCTTCCTCGAGAAATATTCTGCTAAGACTGGCGGAACTGCCGGTCAAAAAGCTTCCGTGGAACTAAACTACAACACCAACTGGCGCATCTACCGCTATTCTGAGGCACTTCTCAACGCAGCCGAACTTATCGTAGCCACAGGTGGCAACACAGCCGATGCCCGTACTTACCTCAACCTCGTGCACGGTCGTGCAGGCCTCCGCACTCAGCTCGAACCCACCCTCAACAACATTCTTGAAGAGCGTCACCTCGAGTTCGTTGGCGAAGGCAAGCGCTACTGGGATCTCATCCGCACCGACAAGGCTCAGACAGTACTTGTGCCTGATATACACGAGTACCGCACCAACACCTGGACTCCCAACAAAAAACATCTCCCTATTCCCCAGAGCGAAATCGACAAATCGCAGGGCACCCTTACTCAAAATCCCTACTAATCCAAGGCTATGAAAAAATATATAAAAGCATTCGCGGCAGCAGCCCTCGCCTTTACAGGCGCTGTGGCCTTCACCGCCTGCTCCGAAGATAAAATCTACGAAGTAGACATCAACGGCGTGCCTATGGCATCAGACTACGAGGACGCCATTGCAATTACAGTCGACCAGTCGACCAACACTGCATACTTCACCTTCAACGGTCCCGGTGTGTACCCGGTGTGGATCATCGACGGCAAGTCGTACTCCACCTCGCAGTCCTTCTCCCGTTACTACAGAAAAGCAGGAGATTACACCGTGGAAGTCAAGATAGGCAATGCCAACGGTATCAGCGACGGTACCCTTACCAAATCATTCACAATCAACAAGACTGCCATGAGCGGCTTCGGAGGATTCGTATTCGACTCTGAGAACAACTTATGGCTGAAAGCCAGCCGTCGCGTGGAGTTCTGGTATGCTCCCAATTGGTCGCAGATCGCCGACCCCGTCTACTCGCTCAACGACGAATCATTCACACTCACCCTTCCTGAAGCTACTACCGACCAGTGGCAGGCTCAGGCCCACATCAAGACCGACATCTGCCTCAACGAAGGCGAAGGATTCGACGGATCATTTATCTTCACGGCATCGCAGGACATCAAGAACGTCACCCTCAAGATACATCCCGACGGTGATGACGACGACGGCCACTCCTTCTTCTGCAACCAGAAGATCAATCTCGAAGCCGGTACGCCTATCACCTACTGGTTCAGCGACCTCACATCGGTGGTACCTATGAACAACCTCGTGTTTACATTCGACTTCGGCGGCAACCCTGCAGGTATCGACATCACCGTTGAGAACTTCGTGCTAAAGAGCCACTCTGTCAACGACGGTACCGTTCTTCCCGAACTTCCCACAATTCCCGAGCCCGACTGGGTAGGTGTGACAAGCTCCGAGAACCTCTGGAACGGCGCGACAATAACCCCGGGCTTCTATTATGCACCCAACTGGGCCCAGATAGCCGACCCCGGCTTCATCGACAACGGCAACAGCTATTCGATCAACCTTCCCGAGGCTACTTTCGACCGCTGGCAGTGCCAGGTTGCGCTCAACACCGACATCGTTATTCCCGACGCATCTGTAGCCTACGACTTCTGCTGCACTATTGAAAGCAATACGGCTCTTGGCGCGGTAATGTTCAAGCTCGTGGAGACCGACGAACCCGATGCCAAGCACGACGGCAACTTCTACTTTGCCGACGAAGCTCCCGTGCCCGACGGCCTGAGCAAGTTCTGGCGCTCGATCTGTCTCCCCGCAGAAGGTAGCGCACCCCACGCACTGACACTCGTTCTCGACTTCGGCGGAGCCCCCGCAGGTGTCGAAGTGACGATAAGCAATATAATCCTACAGGTTCACCACGATTGATGAGCCCCATTGGCGCGCGGTCCGGTTATCGCATTGACGGACCGCGTGCCTTTCAGTTCTCTCCGCAATCATAAACCAATTATCGGCATGACTCACAACCGATCACTCACATTTCTCGCCATAACAGCTCTTACTTTAGCAGCCGCTGCATGCGGCTCCGGGAGCAACAATTCCCCCGCAACACCCGATGCTATTTCGGCAAGTGTGGAGTCGCTGACGTTCGACTCATCTGCCGACACTAAATCCTTCACCGTCACAGCTGTGTCGGAGTGGGATGCCGTGACATCGGAAGACTGGATAAAACTCGCAAAAACCGGTACCACAAGTAAGACCGGTACAGTAGAAGTAACCGTCAGCGACAATTTCAGCCGTACAGAGCGCACGGGCAGCATTACCATAAAATCAGGTAGCGCACGTACTAACGTGAGTGTGTCGCAGGCCGGACGTCAACCTGAGCCTGTCGACCCCACAATTGCCATTCCCGAGGGATACGAGCTTGTATGGCACGATGAATTCGAGGGCTCTTCTCTCAACACTTCCGACTGGACCTACGAAGTGCAGGGTCCTGGCTGGGTAAACAACGAACTGCAATCTTACATCAAGAGTCCGCGTGTGGCCGACGTTGCCGACGGCGTACTCTCTATCAACTGCTACAAGGAAGCAGGAAAAATATACTCCGGACGCATCTACGCACATGTAGGCTCCGGCTGGAAATACGGTATCTTCGAAGCAGGCATCCGCCTCCCCAAGGGTAGAGGCACCTGGCCCGCGTTCTGGATGATGCCCGTCACCGTCGACTGGGCAAACGAAGGCTGGCCCCTATGCGGCGAAATAGATATTATGGAGGAAGTGGGATACAACCCCAACCGCACATCCTCTTCGATCCACTGTGCCGACTACAATCATGTCAAGGGCACTCAGAAGACAGCCGAAAGACTCACCCAGGGGGCACAGGATGAATTCCATGTCTACCGCCTTGAGTGGACCAAAGACTATATCCGCACTTATGTAGACGGCAATCAGTTGCTATCGTTCGCCAATGACGGCAAAGGGAAGGCAACTTCATGGCCGTTCAACAAACCCTTCTACCTTATTCTCAACCTTGCTTGGGGTGGCGACTGGGGTGCAGCCCAAGGTGTGGATGAATCATGCCTGCCCGCTACCATGCAGGTCGACTACGTAAGAGTCTTCCAGAAAACTCAGGAATAAAACTTTCGTAGCAAGAGATAACAATGCCTGACTCAAACCAACTATATAAAATCCATAAAACTCAATATCGACTGACAGAGCTATGAAAAGACTCGCACTCATAGCGCTTGCGGCCGCAATCACCCTTCCGATGACTGCCGTGCCAAAGAAGCGCCCCGTTTATCTCAATCCCGATGCACCGATCGAAGAGCGTGTGGAAGATGCACTCTCCCGCATGACTCTCGAAGAGAAAGTAGGAATCATCCACGCCCAGTCCAAATTCTCATCAGCAGGCGTACCCCGTCTGGGCATTCCTGAACTATGGACAACCGACGGGCCTCACGGTATACGTCCCGAGGTTCTTTGGGACGAATGGGATCAGGCCGGGTGGACCAACGACTCGTGTGTTGCTTTCCCTGCGCTGACATGCCTGGCTGCGACATGGAATCCTGAAATGGCCGGACTCTACGGTCAGTCGATAGGAGAAGAGGCCCGTTACCGCGGCAAGGACGTTGTCCTCGGACCTGGTGTGAACATCTACCGCACACCCCTTAACGGCCGCAACTTCGAGTACATGGGCGAAGATCCCTATCTTGCAGCTAAAATGGTAGTTCCCTACGTTCAGAGCCTGCAGGATAACGGCGTCGCTGCTTGCGTGAAGCACTATGCCCTTAATAACAACGAAATCAACCGTCACACAACCAACGTAATCCTCGACGACCGCACCCTCTACGAAATCTATCTGCCCGCTTTCAAAGCTGCCGTACAGGACGGCGGGGCATGGTCGATAATGGCGGCCTACAACCTCTACGGCGACCAGCACCTTTGCCACAACAAGCGTATGCTCAACGACATCCTCAAGGGTGAATGGGGTTTCGATGGTGCCGTAATCAGCGACTGGGGCGGCGTTCACGATACTCCCGAAGCTATTGCCAACGGCATGGACCTCGAGTTCGGCTCGTGGACCAACGGCCTCTCGGCTGGCACACGCAATGCCTACGATAATTATTTCTTGGCCAAACCCTATCTCGACCTGATACGCAGCGGAGAAGTAGGTACGGAAGAACTCGACGACAAAGCACGCCGCGTTCTACGGTTGATATTCCGCACGGCAATGGATCAGAAACACGGCTTCGGTTCACTTTGCTCCGACGAACACTACGCAGCCGCCCGTCGGATAGGAAATGAAGGTATCGTACTGCTTAAGAACGACAACGCCACACTGCCTATAAAACTCGACAACACCAACAAGATACTCGTGGTAGGCGAAAATGCCGTGAAGATGATGACCGTCGGTGGAGGTTCTTCCTCGCTCAAGGTGCAGCACGAGATCTCTCCTCTCGACGGACTCCGTGCCGCTCTTCCCGCAGGAGTAGAGATTGAGTATGCCCGCGGATATGTCGGCGATGTGACCGGCGAATACAACGGCGTTACCACCGGACAGAATCTCGCCGAGAGCCGCAGTGCCGACGAGCTTATCGCCGAAGCGGTAGCAAAAGCCAAGGATGCTGATTTCGTCGTATTCTTCGGCGGTCTCAACAAGAGCACCGGGCAGGATTGCGAGGACTCCGACCGCGCAGGCCTTGAACTGCCTTATGAGCAGGATCGCGTGATAGCCGCCCTTGCCAAAGCCAACCCTAACTTCGCAGTAGTGAATATTTCGGGCAACGCTGTGGCGATGCCCTGGGTTAAGGAAGTCCCGGCTATCGTACAGGCATGGTTCCTCGGCTCTGAGGCTGGAAATTCCATTGCCGATATTCTTCTTGGCAAAGTAAATCCCTCAGGCAAGCTTCCCATGACATTCCCCGTTGCCCTCAACGACAACGGTGCTCATGCCACTGGCAGCTATCCGGGTGTGAAGCGCGCCGACAGCGACCGCGTCGACCTCGAATATAAGGAAGGTATCCTCGTGGGTTACCGCTGGCACGACACAAAGAAAGTGAAGCCCCTCTTTGCCTTCGGCCACGGCCTGAGCTACACCGACTTCGATTACGGAAAAGCCACTGCCGATGCCACCGAGATGACAGCCGACGGCTGCATCACAATCACCGTACCGGTCACCAACACCGGCGCCGTCGAAGGTGATGAAATTGTACAGCTGTATATCACAGATCCCAAATGCTCTCTTCCCCGCCCCGCAAAGGAACTCAAGGGGTTCGCTAAACTGCATCTCATGCCTGGTCAGACCGCCAATGCCGTGTTTACCGTTACAGCCGACGATCTTTCTTTCTTCGACCCGGAAAAGCACGAATGGGTTGCCGAAAACGGTAAATTCATCGCCTCCGTGGGAGCGGCATCCGACGACATCAAATCGACAATAAACTTCAACCTTAAATAATCTCTAATGAAGAAAAGTATTATCCTGGCTGCAGCCGCACTATGCATTGCAGCGACTGCCTGCCAGAAAAAGTCATCGTCAGGTGATGCCGAAATGGATGCATACATTTCGGAACTCATGAGCAAGATGACTCTTGAAGAGAAAATCGGCCAGCTCAACCTCGTTGCTGGCGGAGACATCACAACTGGCGACGCACTCAACAGTCCTATCGGCGCCGCCGTAGCCAATGGTACTCTCGGCGGCACATTCAATATCAAAGGTGCCGAAAAGATCAAGGAACTCCAGCAGCTCGCCGTCGACAGCACTCGCCTCGGCATACCCCTGCTCATCGGTATGGACGTGATTCACGGCTATGAAACCGTCTTCCCTATTCCTCTGGCGCTCTCCTGCTCTTGGGATATGGATGCTATCGAAAAATCGGCACGCATCGCAGCCAAAGAAGCTTCGGCAGCCGGTATCAACTGGACTTTCAGCCCCATGGTCGACATCAGCCGCGACCCGCGCTGGGGTCGTATGGCCGAGGGAGGGGGCGAAGACCCCTATCTCGGATCTCAGATTGCACGCGCCATGGTCCGCGGATATCAGGGCGATCTCTCTTCTCCCGACAATATCCTCGCATGCGTGAAGCATTTCGCCCTCTACGGTGCTCCCGACGGCGGACGCGACTATAATACCGTCGACATGAGCCGCAACAGAATGTACAACGAATACTTCGCTCCTTACAAAGCAGCCATCGACGAAGGAGCTGCTACGGTGATGACTTCTTTCAACACCATCGACGGCATTCCGGCCACTGCAAACAAGTGGCTCGTGACCGATGTGCTACGCGACCAGTGGGACTTCGACGGCCTCGTAGTGACCGACTACGGTTCCATTGCCGAAATGGCTCCTCACGGCGTAGCAGAACTTGCCGATGCTTCGGCTATGGCCCTCAACGCCGGGACTGACATGGACATGTGCTCCTTCGGCTTCATCGGCACTCTCAAGAAAAACCTTGAAGAAGGTAAGGTGAGTCAGAAAGCTATCGACGAGGCAGTGCGCCGAGTACTGGAGGCAAAATACCGTCTTGGGCTCTTCGACGATCCCTACCGTTACTCCAATACTGCTCTCGAAGCTACTGAAATCTACACTCCGGAGAACCGTGCCGAGGCTCGCCGCATCGCTGCCGAGACTTTCGTACTCCTCAAGAATGACAACAACACACTTCCCCTCGAACGCAAGGGCCGCATAGCCCTCGTAGGGCCTATGGCCGACAACGTACAGAACATGCAGGGCACATGGGCTGTCACTGCCGACCCTTATAAATACAAATCACTCCGTCAGGGCCTGGCAGATGCCTTAGGCAACGACGCTACTCTACTCTATGCCAAGGGAGCCAACTTCTACTCCGACCCTGCTCTTGAAGCAGGTGTATCGCCCTACGGTTCTACCCGCGATCCGCGCTCCGATGCCGAACTTCTCGCCGAAGCACGCCGAATCGCTGCCGGGGCCGACGTTATCATCGCTGCTGTAGGAGAAGCCGCAGAGTCGAGCGGTGAATCTTCGAGCCGTGCCGACATCACACTCCCTGCCAATCAGAAAGCCCTTCTCGATGCCATGCTTGCCACTGGCAAGCCCGTGGTAATGCTCAACTTCGCAGGCCGGCCTACGGTTATCACAGAAGAAGCCGCCAAGGTGCCCGCTATAATGAATGTATGGTCGCCCGGCTCCGAAGGTGCCGATGCTATCGCCGACGTTCTCTTCGGCGACGTCAACCCCTCGGGACGTCTTTCCGCAACCATGCCTGCCAACATGGGCCAGATACCTATCTACTACAATCACCTCAACACCGGTCGCCCCGAAGACCCGTCCAACCCCAACTTCCAGCGCTACCGCTCCAACTATGTCGATTCACCCAACGAGCCCCTCTATCCCTTCGGCTACGGCCTGAGCTACACCGACTTCGACTACAGTAATTTCCGCCTTAGCGGTGACTCACTCAATCCGGACGGATCTATCGACGCCACTGTTACCGTACGTAACGCAGGCTCTCGCAAAGGCACCGAAACCGTACAGTTCTATATCCGCGACCATTTTGCCTCGATCTCACGCCCTGTAAAAGAGCTCAAGCACTTCGAGCGCATCACACTTGAACCGGGAGAAAGTGCCGACGTCACCTTTACCATTACTCCCGAAGCACTTTCGTTCTACAACTCCGACCTTGAGTTTGTAGCCGAACCCGGCGCCTTCACCGTAATGGCAGGTCCCGACAGCGAACGAGTGCTGTCTGCTCAGTTCGAGTTAAAATAAAGAACATACTCCGATACATATATACGAGACTGTGTCAAAAATGAAGTGACAAAAAAATTGGGCAGTTTAAACATTA
>CAYYQS010000037.1:0-17727 GCA_964472555.1 uncultured Bacteroides sp. | reverse complement strand
CTGGTGGAAGCTTCGCCGAGGGAGAAGTAGCGCAGGGAGGCACTGATAGCCTGATTGTCGGACGACCCGATTTTGTAGTAACCCGAAAGATCGGCAAGGAAGATGTCGTTGACGAGTTTGCGGAGCCAGGGGGTGTAGTTGAGCGACACAGCGGCCTGACTGTAGGCAAAGGCATATTTGGAGGGATTCCAGAACTGGCTGTTTGCATCGGGGTCGGTAGCGGCACCGAGGTCGCCCATAGATGCGCCACGGGCATCGGGAGCGATGCTCAGTGATGTAACACCGGTCTCGATTGGGTTAAATTCATTCTTTCCATCCTGGCCGAAAATACTAAGGGCGGCAAAGAAGGCAATAAGGCTTAAGCTCAGGCGGAGTCGGATATTCATATTCATCATATTAATAAATTGGTGCGCCGGTGAATTGGGAGAGGACCGGCGCACCTTATTATATATAACTGCAAACAGGCTGGATTATTGTGTGGCTCACTTTATGATGAGGAGTTCTACAGTGTTTGAGCCACCCTTGGCGTAGTCGGCAGAAGCTTTGACATGAGCTTTGTAGCGGCCGTCGGCGACTTTCGCTCCGTTGCTGCCGGTGAAATTCCAGGTGTAGGGGAAGGAGACGGTCTTTGAGAATACTGTCTCGCCCTTTGTGTCGGTGATAATGAGGCGTGTCTCTTCGAGATCGTGTCCCTTTGCATCAAGGTCAAAAGTTGCCGATGTACGCAGCGGTCCGTCGGCTTCGAGGATCAGCTCGGGTTCGAGAGCCGTCGATACTACGTCGAAGTCGATAGTAGATGAAGTGCTTTCGCCGGAGTTGTTCACCACCTTGAGGGTCAGGGAGTGACGACCGTCGGGGAGGTGGAAGAGCTTGCTCGATATGTGAGCTTTTCCATTGATAAAGCGTATTGCGCTGATTGCTTCAGGGTAGTCGGTCTGACCGTCGAGGGTGAGAGTTGTAGTGGGGGCGATCTTGAATGTGCTGAATGCCAGACCGGTTGCCGAGGGGTCGATTACAGCAAATACATCTACATCGGCAGCCGTACGGTCGCCGGAAACAAAGTCGGAGGAATTGAGGTAGAACTCCTCGATGACGGGCGCTGATGTGTCGACGCTTGAGTCGGCAGAGGGTTCGGCGGCTACGAGTACTTTGTCGGAACCACCGCCTGCCTGAACTTTACCGTTTGCCGAAATGGCAGTGATGACTATGCGGTTGTAGGCACCGCCGCGGGCGGGGACGGGAACAGGCGAGGTGAGAGAAATGCGGCCGTTGGTCACAGTGGCGGGGATCGACACCATTATATCGTCATCGCAGCTGACATTGACTTTAGGAGAACCCTCGCGGGTAGGACGGGTGACGGGGCTTTCGTAAACGTCGATAATGGCGGTGCCGTTGAACGACGTGATTGTGGTGCCTTTCGCATCGGTGATGCGTGCTTCGATAGCAAGGTCGGCCAAGGGGTCGACGGTGATGATCGAGCTGCCGATATTACTTCCGAAGCGGTCGAGGGTTACGGAGTACTGGGGAACACCGATGGGAATCGAGGGGTCGCCGCAGAAGTTGTAGCAGAGGGTGTTGTTGGCGAGCGCGGAGCTCATCTTGCCTTCGCCCTGTGCGATAAGGGAGTTGCGGGCCAGACGCAGAAGGTCGGCGCCGGTAGTCTCGGGGGATGCCGTACGGTATTGTTCGGCAACAACGAGGTTGAGGGTTCTGTTAGGTTCGAGATATACCGAACGACAAGCGGCAATGATACCGATCATACCTCCCGATTCCTTGTAGAGCATTCTCTCGCAGAGGGCGTTGGGAGTAACGTCCATAGTCCATGTGCTGCAAGTGGAGAGCATGGCCACGGGGTAGTGGTGATAAGTGTAGGCCTGAAGTGTATTCACGTCGTAGATATCGGTGCCGGTAAGAGAGCGCGAATCGGCATGGCCTGAGTAGTTGAAGAGTCCTACACCGCGACCGAGGGCGTGGTGGATCAACGTCTTCTGAGCTTCAGCGCTGGATTGCACCAAGGGATAGAGGAGAAGGTCGGCACGGGTTGTGCTCATGTCGATACGACCGGCAATAAGCGTTGAGTCCACCTGATTTGCCTGAAGGATGTGGGCCTGCTCGTCGCCCTTGTCGCTGACGAGCACGGCATGGAGGTAGCCTCGGGCCGACATAGGATTGAGCAGCTGCTCGCGCACTTTATTGTTGACGATACGGCCTGTGGAAGGATCTCCGACGGGGATACGGCCCACCGAGACATTCATGAGTTGCGTTGTAGCCATAGCCGACACGGAGAAGTCGTCGGACAGCATGCCGAAGAACTGGTCGGCGCAGGCGTTTGTCGTGGGGTCTTTTGCGGCCTCGGCGGTCTCGACCTGGAAAGAGATGAGGAAGTCGGCGGCATCGCGGACTATATAGCGGTTATCCCAGGTTGGACGGCCATAAAGCGTTACATATTTGAATTTCTTGGGATTCCGGTCGTAGAACATTTTAGCCATTCTACGCACGGCTCCCGGGTGGCGCGTACCGTAGGAGAATTCATTGAAGATATCCTCCTGTACAGCCACAACGACATCAAACCCGCGGAGTTCGCGGTGGATTGCGGCGAGTTCCTGAGCGGCAGCTTCGTTGGTAGCGGTGGTTACGATGAGCATGTCGGGAGTGTCCTCGGCATGGAGATTGGAGTTCTTCACAACCTGGGGGTTAGACACATGCCGGTGCGATGCTGCGGTGTCGAAAGCAATAAGTTTGAGATTACCGCCGGTAGACATTGTGAGTCGGCTGCAGCCGGTCTGCACATCGGCACCGAGCTGATACTCCTTGATTGCCCAGGTGTCGGTCACGTTCCACACCTTGGTGTTTTTGTCGGTACCCTGCAGGCGCATTTCCTGGCCGTTGGCGATATTGTAGAGATCGATATAGAGGATACCGTCGCGCATTATGTTCTTTCGGGGATAAATGGAATAGACGCGGTCGATAGCCATATAATCTCCTGGGAAGGAGGCGGGAACTGACACATGATAGTGCACGGTGGCGTCGTCGAGAGGATATTGAGCGGTTGAGGTGAAGGTCACCATACCCGATCCCGTTTCGTACTTCTTTCCGGAATTACTGTTGATAGTGGATGCGGTATAGTTCTTCGACGTAGCAGGAGTGAGTCCTTCAATCTTGGAAGTGAACGCAGCTCCGATTTCTGTCCTTACAGCCGATTCATAGCGGATGTATCCCTGGCCCGCGCCCTGATAGAAGTCGCGGATGCGGAAGGTGTGCGACTCGGTATCGCCGGGATAAAGCAGGGGGCCGTGGAAGAATACACCGCCACGGGTAGGATTCTGAGCGTCTTCCTCGTGGAGGTCGATCGAATAGTGCCATTCAAGCAGATCGGCTCCCGACGCTTTGTATTTGGTCACGGCAGGCTTCACGGCACTCTGGCTGTCGGTAAGGAAATAGTAAGAGTGAGTGTCGTAGTAGCTTGCTGAGAAAGCAGGTAGTAGGAGATTGCTGCTGATCTTGTTGGTGATGCCGCGCCGGGTACCCTCGCCGTAGAAGAGGATACGGCCGTCGTCGGTATGCATATATGCTGCTGCCGGAAGATCGTCGGGATAGGAATTGTCGGCCTTGTGGTTTGAAGCGCCGATAGCGCCGCGGCCCCAGACGGTGACTTTGGCAGGATCGGCGAAACCCATGTCGCGAAGTTCGTCGTAAGTTATCTCGAAGATAGAAGTTGTGTCGACCTCTACCTTCACCCAGCGGCCCTCTGAAAGCACCGACGAGGTGGCATAGTGCGATGCGGAGTAAGCCCGGCTTTCCGTTGGAGCTGAAAGACCAAGGAGTACTAATGTGAGAGGTAGTAAAAATTTCTTCATAATGATTGGTTGGGGAGAGATTTATATTTTAGCCGGGCCCTACTTGAGTCTTATCGCAAGGGCCATGATAGAATTCATCGTCACTTCAAGAGTGGTGTCGGGCACCGGAGTGAAGGGATCGAGCGAAAAGTCGGTGAAGACGAGGATGTCGCCGGTCTTGAAAGTCAGATATCGCGAGAGGTGCGATATGGTGGGATCAAGCAGCAGATCGGCAAAGCCGAAGGTGCGCGACTGCTGCATAAGGGTGGTATTGCCGTCGATAGAGCGGAGCGACGCCGAGATTGTCACCTCCCCAACATTTTCGGTCGGGAGCCATTGCCCGGGAGAAAACGCACGGTCCAGGATATACGGAGGAAGCCCGGGGTCCGACTCAGATCCTTCTACCGGAGTGAGGAGGTGGAAGGGTGCGATTGAGTCGTAGTAGGCGGCTGCCGATTTTTCGCGTATATTCATGCCGAGTCGGCAAAGGCGCACGGCCGGAGCAATGGTAGACTGCCAGCCCGAGAAAGGCTCAGGCACGAACACGGGTTCGCCCGGCCTGAGAAGGGCGGAGTCGGCACCGGGCCTGAGGATGATTTTTCCGTCGGTATCGCGTGATATACAGAAAATCTTCATTTTCCGTCGGCCTGCTCTATGAGTGAAAGGCGGTTGTACATCACCGCCAGATGAGAATATATCGAAGTATTCGAAATCACCACCCCTTCGGGCACTCTGATGCGCGAGGGGGTGAAATTCCATATGGCGCGCACTCCTGCTGCGGCGAGATCGTCGGCAGCCTGCTGGGCCGCCTCTACCGGGAGGGCAATGATGCCTATCTTTATAGATAGTGAGCGTACGAGCTCGGCGGTGCTGTCGCGGTGATAGATCTTCACACCGTTTATCTCACTGCCTATGAGCTGCGGGTTGATGTCGACTCCGGCCACAATGTTGAGGCCATAGCGCAGGAGGCCTGAATCGGCAATGAGAGCAGCTCCGAGGCTACCGGTACCCATCATGATTGCATTGTGCGAGCGGTCGAAGCCGAGGTAATCGCGGAGAGCGCGGCGGAGTTCTTCCACATTGTAGCCGATGCGGGTTTTTCCGCGGATTCCGAGAAACGAAAGGTCTTTCGCGATCTGCGAAGGGTCCACGTCGAGCGCCTCGGCGATGCGTGTCGTCGAGATCGTTGCCACTTCCGCGCGTTGAAGCGTAGAGAGATACGCAAGGTACCATGGTAAGCGGCGCAACGTAGGCTCCGGAAGTATATCCGGAGTCCGGCTGACGTTAACTTTTTCGTTCATTGGCTGCAAAATTACAAAAAAATTATGAAACCGCGGTGCTGTTCACCATAATTAGCTCTTTGAGTGGTGTAGGATCATCTGGCAGTGACGGCGATTCGGCGCGATGCTGTTTCGAATGTCTGTCCGTCGGTAGTGATCGAGGCACGATAGAGATATATGCCCCGGTTGACACGGCGCCCCGAGGTGTCGGTAAGATCCCATGTGACGGGCACGGAGAGGAACATATCGCTTCGGCCCGACGCCTGGCCGCTCCACACGGGCGACCCCACGAGGTTGTAGACCGTCACGTATACCGTAACCATCTGATCGGGCTGATCATGCGAAAGATAGAAGTTGGCCTGAGTTGATGCCGGGTTGGCATCGGTGTAGATGTCGTAGACCTTGGGGGCAAGGTTTTCCTGAACGAAGAATTCTATCTCGCGTGATGCCGAGTTTCCTGCCGTATCCCACACTTTGAGCGACAGAGTGTGGCTGCCGGGCTGAAGTTCCTCTACGGGATAGTTGATCACTCCGGAGGGAGAACCGTCGGCAGCGGGTGTGTAGTAGTAGGGAACGTCGGTAAAGGATTTCTTACCGTCGAGGGTCACGGTGAGCTGATGACCGACACCGGCATTGGACACGTTGATGCCCACGTCGTCGCGCACGGTGGCAATGAGCATCGGCGACGTATTTACCACGGAGCCGTTGGTAAACGAGCTGTGGTTGAGCATCATTGTCTCGATCACGGGAGCTTTCTCGTCGGGAGCCTGAGTATCGTCGTAGCCGTAGACGTAGAAGTCGCGCCAGAGCCCGACGGCCTCGGTGTCGTCTTCGGTGGAATAGGCGTAGAGCGACATTGTGGCGGGGCGGAAATTCTGGGCGATTTCAGAAGGCATGGCCACGTTGAGGAGGAAGCGGCCATCGCGAACCTGGGCTGAACCTGCGTAGACGCGTTCGCCATAATCTTCGAAGGTCTCCTTTGTACCGCCGTCGCCATGACCGAGAGTAGTGAGGGAGCGCTCGGAATCGTAGATTTCGAGGCTTATAACGCCATTGAAACCTTCGAGAAGCTTGCCATCGGGAGAGGTGACGTAGCCCGAGATGTCGACACGCCCGAGAGCCGGGAGGATGTGCTGCTCTCCGGAGTCGACCGAAACGCCTGCCACACTGTCGACATGAACAAGGTTGGAGGGCATTGCCAGACGAAGCGCGGGGTCGCCGATGAATACGTAGCGTAGACGGTTGGTATCGCCTGCGGGAGTACCGTCGGACGAGCGGATGTCATTCTTTGCCCGACGGTACACTTCGCCGGGAGTGAGGAGTTTTCCGTCGGCCTCACGCTGCCCGAGAGCCCGGCCCATTGCCGCCGAGAGAAGACCGTTGTCGGAGATATACACGGGGCGGACAGCACTGATTATGCCGATAGCTCCGCCGTAGCGCTCCTTATAGAGGATCTCGCCGCCCGATATATCGTTGCCGTCGAGACGCATGAAGTCGCAGGTAGCGGCATAGATGAATGGCCAGTGACGGAGGTACATGCTGTTGAGGTCGGAGTAGGAGAGCTGATTCTCGTGCGTCCAGCCTGTGGTGTTGGCGTGGCCGATGAAGTTCCACCACACTACCCCTTCGTCGAGATAGCGGAACATGGCGGCACGTGCTTCGGGGAAGGACGAGCCGACAAAAGGATATGCGTCCATATACACTTTGCGTAGGAAGTGCTGCTGCCCGTCGGCCTGCGTGAGCCCTTTGATGAAGTTTTCTGTCTGCTTGAGATGCACGCCGTCGTCCTGATCGTCGGCTAAGAACATGAAGCGGTGCTTCCATGCTGTCTTGTGGGCGCTGAGCGCGTACTGGAGGGTTTTGTCGACAACGTTCTTAGCCTCATCTACAGAAACCACGGGGATTCGGCCGATAGCAATAGAGAGCTGATCGCGGCGCAGATCCTTACCGGAGCCGTCGGCAAGCATGGCGGTGATATCGTCGGAGCAATAACCCGTGTTGTCGGAGAGTGAAGCACTCTCGGCAGAGGGCATCCACGACGGTATCGTGGGATAGGTGGGAGCGAGTGCCGTACGGCCACGGTTGTCGATAGTGGTGCGCCCCATCAGAATGGCATAGCGCAAGGGGCGGCAGTCGCCACCCTGGCCACGGTCGTAGAGCATCTTGAAGTATCGCCGGAAAGCTCCCGGATCGGGAGAACCCGAGGCAAATTCGTTGTAGACAGTCTCTGCGGACACTACCTTTACACTAAGGGAATCGGATGAGTTACGGTGATAGTCGGCCAGACGGCGCGCCTGATCGGCAAACGCATCGGGAGTGACTATGACCATATCAAAGTCGCGGTCGGCGTGGAGATTCTGCGGTGTAACTCTACCGAGGCTACGCGGAGCCGGAAGTGTGGCCGACGGTGTCCATGCAGCATAGTTCCTCTCGGCGAAGCGTCCGGCATTCCAGGTCGCCTTACCGTCGGCAATCTGAGTGTTGAGGCTGAGGACGTTGAGAGGATCCGACACGTCCCACACCTGAGTGCCCTGGGCAGCCCCGGCGAGCTCGAGCTCGGATAGACGGGTGGAGAACAGGAGGTAGCCCGCCGAAGGAAGACGCAGCTCGGCAGTATAGTTGAGATTGATGCTGTTGAGCCACGCCCCGGTACAGCCACCGGAGGTGGTGAAGTTGATTGCAACCACGGCGCTGTTGCCCCCGGGATATGTGAAAGTGTGCATCGGGGTAGCGAGAACGCCGTGCACATAGTGGCTGGACGACTTTATGTCGACCCTCTCGGAAGTGTTGCGTGGGAGAGGCTCAGAGTTGACGGAAAAAGCCAGCTGACCGGTAGCACCGGTGAGCGCTCCGAAGAAGGAGGTGCGCATGCTTGCCGGACCCTCGATTGCACCGGGGGTGGGAATGGTGAAGGATCGTGAGCGCGTATAGCGGAAATCCTCACCAAGCAGAAGCGGACCGGCTTCGCCGGGAACGGCCGTCTGGTCGAGTTCGTGAGTGGCCAATGCGGTATAAGTAGTCGCAGGGGCTGAGGCTCCGGGAGATCCCGCTGAGGGAATTTCACGACGGCCGATATCGTCGTCGGGCACACCTACGAAATAGTAGCCGTAATCGGTATAGTCGTTCTGAAGGCGATATTTCGTTCCGCTGGCCGTAGTAGAAATTTCACGAGGGCCTACTCCATAGAATACCAGCCCTTTATCAGTCACCACCGACTGCACCTGAGGCAAATCGTCGATATAAGTGCCTGCCGAGAGTTCGTCGGGGAGCCGACGGCCGCCGTAGCCGAATACGAGTACTTTCGAGGGATCGGAGAATCCCCACGACCGAAGAGTGGCGGCAGGGATCATGTAGAGCCCGTCGTCGTCGACAGCCACCTTCACGAAGCTGCCGGTCGAAAGCACCGAAGCTTCGGCATAGGTAGACAGCGGAAGGGCAGACACCCTCCCGGCTGCTGCCAAGAGCATAGCCGTGATAACTAAGAAATATATGCGGAAAGAGTAAAAATTCTTCATAACTATCTAAACTAACGTCTTTAGGGCTCTTTTATTGTATCGCGCCCGCGGGAGCACCAGAGCTCCCACTCGCTCCGTGAACCGTTGAAGGTGTTGAGGTCGACAAATCCCCGCACTCCCGGCACGCGCGAACGGTGGCTGTGCTGCCACAAAGTCCAGGGACGCCGCGAGAGCGGTGGGTCGGAGAAGGAGCATATCCATACTTCCGGTTCGCCGGGGAGACCCACGTCGAAGCGGCCGTGGACAAAGCGCCAGTAGCCGTTCTTATTGGTATATATCATCACTCTGTGCCCTGCGGCCCGGAGTTCGGCAACCATGGCCTCGAGGCGGGCGCCGACGGTGGGAGTGTCGAACCCTGCCGGATTGCCGTACTCTTCCACGTCGATAGCGAGGGGGAGGTCGAGGCTGCAACCTTCGATCGCTTCGAGGAAGTTGGCAGCCTGCCGACGGCCTTCGCAATCGAAGCGGAAGAAATGATAGGCCCCCACAGGAATTCCGGCGATATGCGAAGCGGCGAAATTGCGCGCGAAGGCTACATCGCGGAATCCATTCCCTTCCGACGCCTTGAGATACACAAAGTCGATCCCGGCCTGCAGCAGACTGTCGAAGTCGGGCACCCCGTTGTGCGCGGAGAGGTCGACGCCCTGCACCGGATAGAACCTGCGGTCAACGTCGATGTGGCGCTCTGCAGGGCGGATGAATCGCCAGATGCCGAGCGCGACGACAGCAAGTGCCGCTAAAACAACTATTGAAAAGCCTATCCGGCGAGAGAGTGCGGAGTCCATTAGTGATACAAATTTACGAAATTCTCTAAAAATATGCCGCATAACATAATTTTCCTTTCGATTTTTTCACTAATTTTACGGCGTCGGTTATCTACCGGCTTCTATAATACTAAATCACCTCTATACCATGGTAATTGGAATTCCTAAAGAAATCAAGAACAACGAGAACCGCGTGGGAATGACCCCGGCGGGAGTCTATGAACTCGTGCATCACGGCCACACAGTCTACGTGCAGCATACTGCCGGTGAAGGCAGCGGCTTCGCCGATGAAGAGTACGAACGCGCCGGGGCAAGCATACTCCCAACTATCGAAGACGTCTACGCGGCCGCTGAAATGATAATCAAGGTGAAGGAGCCTATCGCACCGGAATACAGACTGGTGCGCAAAGATCAGCTTCTATTCACATACTTCCACTTCGCGTGCGACCGGGAGCTGACCGATGCCATGCTCCAGTCCGGTGCCGTATGCCTTGCCTACGAGACCGTTGTCGGCCCGCAGGGTGGACTTCCTCTGCTTATCCCCATGAGCGAGGTTGCCGGCCGTATGTCGGTTCAGCAGGCAGCCCGTTTCCTCGAAAAGCCTCAGGGTGGACGCGGACTCCTTCTCGGCGGTGTTCCGGGCGTACGTCCCGCACGTGTGCTCGTGCTCGGAGCAGGTGTCGTCGGTCGCAATGCCGCTCTTATGGCTGCAGGCCTCGGAGCAGAAGTGACTATCACCGATATTTCCCTGCCCACGCTCCGTCATCTCGCCGAAGTGATGCCCAAGAATGTTACCACCCTCTACTCTTCCCGCCATAACATCGAGAAGGAACTCCCCACCACCGACGCCGTCATCGGATCGGTACTCATCCCCGGAGCAAAGGCTCCCCACCTCATCACCGCCGATATGCTCAAGCTGATGCGTCCGGGCACAGTGCTCGTCGACGTCGCTATCGACCAGGGCGGTTGCTTCGAGACCTCGCACCCCACCACTCACTCCGACCCCGTCTACACCGTCGACGGAGTGCTCCACTATGCAGTGGCCAACATCCCCGGAGCAGTACCCTACACATCCACTCTCGCTCTGACAAACGCCACCCTCCCCTATGCCCTGCGCCTTGCCGACAAGGGCTGGAAAGAAGCATGCCGCGCCGACAAAGGTCTTGAGGCAGGCCTCAACATCATCGACGGACACATCACCTTCAAGGCCGTCGCCGAAGTTTTCAATCTTCCCTACACCCCTGCCGCCGACTTCTTAGGATAACATTGTTCTTGTGCCTGAATGATTTTATCAGGGAATCATTCAGGCCCAAACTTTTCCAGCATTGACTCAATTCCGTTAAAACCTCAACGAATAACACCTGTGCAGCATGCTTAAATTGGGTAAATATAGATTTTTTACTATCTTTGCGGTGAAATTCAAACGGAATGTACTATGCTTCTAAGATTCGCAGCAGAAAATATAATGTCGTTCAGGAACGTAGTTGAGTTCAACACGTTCCCCTCAAGCAAGAGCCACAGTCACGAATGGCACAAAATGGAGTGCGGCGATGTAGTCGCATTGCGCATGAGTGCCATATATGGAGCAAATGGGGCTGGAAAAAGCAATTTGCTTAAATGTATCGCACTACTCAAATCACTGGTCAGCGCCGAAAAAATGAGTGAGGTCGGCATTGCCGAAGATCTCTATTTCAGGCTTGATAATAACGGTAGGGACAATCCTTCTGAACTTGCCATTGAGTTTTTTACCGAGGGCAGGATTTTCTATTATCATCTGCGCTTTAACCGGTCGGAAGTTTTTGAAGAGGAATTGTTTCTCAGCCGTAAGAATAAAGAAGACCTCGCTATCTTCAGCCGCAAGGACAACGATATAACTCTCTCGGGAGAATATCTGCATCCGGGTAAGAATGAGGATTTCATCGAAGTTTTCCTGAACGCGATGAACCGGATTGTTCGTCCCGACATGCTTGTCCTGTCGTTCTTCGGTAAATATTACCCGGAAGAATTGCCTATCGTTAAGAAGGCCTATGATTGGATAACACGGCTGGATGTGGTGCTCCCGACAATGCGCATCGGCTACCTCCCACATGTTCTTGATGTCGACAGCGAATTTGCAGAGCTTGTTAACTCTGTAATGCCGGAACTTAAAACGGGAATTACGAAATTAGGTGTCCGCAAGGAATTTGTGAGTGAAGACGAGAGCCGCAGCAATAGTGCTTTGGCCAGAGCTATCAGTGCCGCTAAAGAGCTCCCTGGCAAACCCCAGATGCTTATGGAGGCCCGAAAGAATGAGATTTCGAATATCGTTGTTGAGAACGGCCAGACTTATATGAAGACTCTCGTCGCTATCCATCGCAACTATAATGGCGACGAAGTGGAAATGAAAATGGATATGGAGTCTGACGGCACCCGCAGGCTTATAGAGTATATGCCTTTGCTGCATGAAATTCTCAAAAAGGACAAAGTATTCGTTGTGGATGAGATCGAGCGAAGCATACATCCCATAATGATTAAGACACTTATGAGGAAAATATCTGACAGCCACGAAGCAAAAGGTCAGATTATATTCACAACTCACGAGAGTTGCCTGCTCGATCAGTCTATTTTCCGACCCGACGAGATCTGGTTTGCTGAAAAGGATGTCGACCAGTCGACACAACTTTACCCGCTGAGCGACTATAACATCCACAAGACAGCAAACATTGAAAACGGATATCTGAACGGCCGCTACGGAGGTATACCGTTCCTATCTAATCTGTCCGACTTGAAATGGTGATATGATAACACACAGGAAAGCTTACAGCAAGAGTAACCCTTCTAAAAATGCCAGCAAGATTTATATAATATGCGAGGGCAGAGGTACAGAGCCCGCATACTTCAGATTCTTCGAAGGGCTGTCCTCAAATCTTGAATTGATTGTTATCCCACCCGAAGAAGGTACGGATCCGCTCAAGCTAATGGAGCTTGCAGAGCGGACATTGCTCAGCGAGACAAGACTACATACAATCGACTACCTGCAAAAGGATAAGGTATGGTTTGCGATAGACACCGATTCCTGGGAGACAGAGGGTAAGATTGCACCACTCAGAGCCTTCTGCAAGAAGATTAACAGCCAGATTACCGAGAAATATAATGAGGCAAAACCATACGAAGCATGGAATGTCGCTCAAAGTAACCCTTGCTTCGAAGTGTGGCTGTATTACCATCACTATGCAGATAAACCGGATAAGGAAGAGGTGGAAGGATGTGCTTCCGTCAAAGCCTTTGTCGGCAATCAGATAGCAGGAGGATTTGACTTTGAAATGGATCCGGTCCGACTTCAAAATGCAATAGAAAACTCTGAAAAGAATTATTCTCAGCAAATCAACGGTAACCCCGATTGGTTCGCAACAGAGCAATTCCTCTTAGCAAAAGATATTATGGACTTTGTCGCTCCACAAATCCGCAAACTACGAAATAAAATGGGCTAAAATTTTACTTACTCCATAACGCAACCGAGGCGCCTACTTCACAGTGGCGCCTCGATTGCTAATAAACCAATCATTATCACATATCTTGCAATGTAAATATCAAACAACAGCCACGCCGAAAAAGTTCGGTGAATGTTTGATAATTCCGAAATTTGTGCTTATTTTTGCTCTTGCGTAAAAATACGCAATAGACTGCGTAAAAATACGCAGTGCGCTGCGTAAATTGTAAGACCATGTATAAACGATCAGAATACCAAGTGATTAAGAACCGACTTGAAGAACCACGAAAGTTCATTCAGGTTGTTATGGGACCGCGACAGATAGGAAAATCGACTGTCGTGAAGCAAGTCCTGATGGATTTAAATATGCCTTTTCAGTTCTTTTCCGCAGATAATGTACCTGCCTCCGATCAGGCATGGATATCAAACTGCTGGGCCTCCACACGCGCACAGCTTAAAATGGAAGGACACGAGTCGATGATTCTTGTAATCGACGAGATTCAGAAAATTCAGAACTGGAGCGAGGTAATCAAAAAAGAATGGGACCACGATTCGTTCCATGACTTAAAAATCAAAGTGCTTCTTCTCGGAAGCAGCAGAGTGCTTCTTGAAAAAGGACTTTCAGAATCTCTTGCAGGGCGCTTCGAGGAGATCCGCATGTCGCATTGGAGTTTCGGTGAAATGCAGGAATGTTTCGGGTTTTCACTTGAGCAATACGTTTATTACGGTGGCTATCCGGGAGCTGCTTCACTTATCCATGATGAAGAGCGATTCCAACAATATATTCAATCGGCTATAATAGATGCAACGATCAACAAAGACATACTTATGGATACGCCGATTGGTAAGCCGGCACTACTGCGACAGACATTTGAATTGGGAGCCGCTTATTCCGGTTCCTTGCTGTCGTTGACAAAAATGGTTGGGGCTTTGCAGGACGCGGGCAATACATCTACACTTGCAGGATATCTCGATCTTCTTAACGACAGCGGTCTGCTCGTCGGATTACAGAAATACAGTGTCGATACCGCAAGGCGCAAAGCAAGCGTTCCCAAACTACAGGTCTATAACAACGCGCTTAAAACTATCTACAGTTCAATGAACATGCAGCAGGTTGTTGCCGACCGAAAAGTATGGGGACACATGCTCGAATCGGCTGTTGGTGCATACATTGTCAACGAAGCTTTCAAGCATCGCTTTGAGGTAACCTATTGGCGTGAGCGCGACAACGAAGTGGATTTTGTCCTTAAGCGTAACAATTCGTTAGTCGCTATAGAAGTGAAGGGAAATGCAGAGAAGAATACGGCAGGGCTTGATGAGTTCCGAAATAAATTCAATCCTAAAAACGCCTTCATCGTCGGCCCTGAAGGTATCAGCCCCGAAGACTTTATGAAGATGGACCTCCGAAAACTTTTCTGAAATACATTAATCCCTACCCGGTAATTCCGTACACCGATATAACGCAACCGAGGCGCCTACTTCACAGTGGCGCCTCGGTTGCTAATAAACCAATCATTATCACATATCTTGCAATGTAAATATCAAACAACGGCCGCGCCGAAAAAGTTCGGAACGACGAGAAAAAACTTCAATTTTATTCCCCGAGGTAGAGATTGTAATCTGTTTTTTAGCTATATTTGCAGGCACTTATAAGCAAGCAAATGAAAATACACCGCATAATCACCGCCACCATAGCGGGCTGTCTGGCCATGTCGGCGTGGAGCGCCGCTCCAAACGGCTACTATTCGTCGCTCAACGGAAAGAAAGACAGCGAGCTTAAGACCGCCGCCTACAACCTGGTGCGAAATTTCACTACCGTATCATCCTACACCGCGCTTCCCGAGTATTTCAAGCGCACAGATGTCCGCCCCGGCACCAACTACTGGTGGGATATGTATTCCGACATGGATGTGCCCACCAACATCACCTTCGGCAAGTACATGAACCGCGAGCATTCTTTCCCGAAGAGCTGGTGGGGAGGCTCCACATCGGTCACTGCCTACGTCGACCTCAATCACCTCTATCCCGGCGAAGCCAAAGCCAATCAGGCCAAGAGTAATTACCCTCTCGGCACTGTCGATACCTCAGCCAAGGATACTTTCAACAACGGCGTGACCAAGGTTGGCTACCCCGTCAACGGTCAGGGCGGAGGCGCAAAATATGTCTTCGAGCCCGCCGATGAATACAAAGGCGACTTCGCCCGCACTTATTTCTATATGGTCACCTGCTATCAGGACCTCAAGTGGAGCTACACCTATATGCTCAACCAGAATACCTATCCGACGCTCAACCAGTGGTCCATTAATCTTCTTCTGAAGTGGCACCGCGAAGATCCCGTGAGCCAGAAAGAGATACAGCGCAACGAGCAGGTCTACCAGATTCAGAACAACCGTAACCCATTTATCGACCTCCCCGAACTTGCCGAATACATCTGGGGCAAGAAAGTAGGTGAAAGTTTCACTCCCGGCAGCGTGATAGTCACACCAACAGGCGAACCCGAACTCACAGCTCCCGTAAAAGACATGGCTCTCGACTTCGGCGAAGTTGCACTCGGCGATAAGACAGTGTCGCGCCTGCTTATTAGCGGAAAAGATCTCGGCGGTACCATCCGCGTACAGTTCTATACCGGCAACTCCACCATGTTTACAGCTCCGGTCACACAGATCCCCGCATCGCAGGTGTGCTCTTCGGCAGGATACTGGCTCGATATCACATATGCTCCCACAGAGATTGGCGAGCACACATCGAAGATACTTCTCTCTGGCGATTTCGGCTCGCGTGCGGTATCGCTCCACGGCAATTGCCTGCCCTCACCCACCCTCACAGCCTGCACAGCTACAGCACCCTCAGATATCGAGGCCGACCGCTACACTGCCAACTGGACCGCTCCGGCCACTGAAGTGATCGATTACTTTGTAGTCACACGTACACGCTACACCGGCGGCGACGCCATTACCGAAGAAATACTTGCCGAAAACGAATATGCCCTCATCACCGGCTTCGACCAGTCGGAAAGCGAATCCTACTCCGTACAGTCGGTGCGCCTCAATCACCGCTCCCCCATGTCCAACGTCGTATTTGTCGACCATACCGGCATATCAGGCGTGAGCGTATCGCAGCCCCTGGTCATCCACACATTCCCCGGCTGCATCAGATTTATCTGCTCCGAGCGTCAGACAGGTTGCCGCATATTCGACACCATGGGGCGCCTCGTTATGATGCTCGACAGCGTTGAGCAGAATATGGATGTAGATATGGCCGGAGGTATATACTTCATCATCACCGACCAGCACCCCACCCCCGTTAAAGTCACCGTAAGATACTGATGTACCTGTCCCCGATAATTTCTCCCGCAGCACTGTGGATGCTGGCAGCCAGTGCGATCTGCGTCATCCTTCTGGCAGCGATCTACTTCGCGCGCGTACGCAATGTTGTGGCATTCCGCCGTAAAGCCGACACCGAGCGCCCCGACAAACCCGATTCCGATTACTTGCCCGCATCCGTAATAGTCTACTCCGACGGCTCGGCAGAGAATCTTGAGCGACTTCTGCGCAGCATCCTCGATCAGGACTATCCCGCCGCTTTCGAAGTGATCGTAATCAACGAAGGCGAATCGCCCGATGTGCGCGATACCGTGTCGATGCTCCGGGCATCGCACCCCAACATCTACCTCACATTCACACCCGAAGGAGTGGTGAATCTAAGCCGCAAGAAATTAGGCATCACCTTAGGTATCAAGGCATCACGCTACGACATCATGGTGCTCACCACAACTTCCGCCATTATCCCCTCGCGCTACTGGCTCAAACGCATCATGCAACCCTTCGGCCGCGACAATGGCATCGACATCGTTCTCGGATTCGCCTCCGTCGACCCCGAAGAAGACGACGCCCACGGCAAGCGACGCCGCGCCTTCGACTTTGTGGCCGACAACATCCGCTGGCTCGCGGTTGCCGCCGCCGGAAAACCATTCCGCGGCACAGAGCACAATATAGCCTACCGCAAATCCATATTCATGGCCAACAAAGGCTTTGCCCGCGCCCTCAACCTTCACTACGGCGACGACGACATCTTCGTCAGCGAGATAGTAAGACCCGGAAACACCGCCCTCGAACTCTCCGACGATTCTATCGTACTCCTGCGTCAGGGCAATCATCCCCGCATATTCCGCGAGCGCGTACTACGCCGCTACTTCACCGAAAGCTTCATACGCCGTCGGCCCCGCTTCCTCCATACCCTCACAGGCTGGCTTCAGATAGCTGCCATCCTTGCAGCAATCGCAGCAGCCTTTGCAGGATATCCCAACATGCAGCCTGCCATAGTCGCCCTTGTTATCATCATAGCCATGGCCGCCCTCGACATCTGGGTGTGGCGCGCAGCCATGAAAGCACTCCGCTCACGCACCCTTCGCCTCACACTCCCTTGGTTCTCTATCACTTATCCCCTCCGCAAAATCACAGGCAGAATCCACTCACGCTTCGGCCACGGCAAGAAATACACCTGGAACTAACCCTGCGCAAAAGAATGTCCGGACGACATCGACTCATCTCATAATCCCGGACACACCGCAGCGCAGCGGAGAGATGTCCTGGGATGACCCTACCCCCAATCAGGCGTCAGTAGGCCGCCGACCCATGGCTGAGGCATCGTATAATATTTGGCGATTATTTCCCCACCCTCGACAAGAACACCTGATTTTCAACTAATGGCGCCGCGAAGCGCCGCCGCTCCATTCGTAGCCCGGCCCACAGCGTAGCCGCAGGCGGAGGGGTGTGCCGGGATAAGCTAACATTGGCGACCCGAAGCGCCGCCGAAATCTAAAGCAAACGGCCTTCCCGCCGATTATTCGATGCGGAAAGGCCG
>CAYYQS010000036.1:0-17790 GCA_964472555.1 uncultured Bacteroides sp. | reverse complement strand
TCAATTGCGGTGCAAAGTTAGACACTTTTTTTTATTTGGCCAAATTTTTCTCCAATTATTTTTCCGGGAAAAATCTGGAATGTAAGATATCGCTCATTCGAGCAAGAATTTACATTCTTCGGCCAAAGCTTTAGCGAGAGGATGATTGCCTCCTTTCTCGGCTATTCCGTTTGCCCACGCCGGATCAGTTGACGCGAGATTGAATGCAAGGCGGAGAGCCGTGTATGTATCGGTTTCGCTTGCCTCAGGTTTAGAGATCAGATCTTCCGCTACTTCTTTAGCATAGGGCATGTGCCGGAGCAGTCGGTGGCATAGAATATCTGAAACCTCTGTAGCCGGAATGGTGCTTATCCACCTGTGTGCATCTTCGATTGAAAAAGATTCGCGAGGGTAGAGCATAGGCGCTAAAAGCATACTTTCGCGTGTGGTGGTATTGGCCCACAAAGCCTCGGCAAGTTCTGCGTTATGAGGGGTTGAAGAGGCAATTTCCACGATCTGGGGGAGATTGAGGCCGAAGATTATTCTGAAAGGCGAGCCTGCGCGGCGCAGGGTATCGGCGATCACACCGTTGCGCATTGCAAAAAAATGACGCTTTACGGTCTGCATATCGTTGTATTGTGGTGTTTCCATAGGTTGATCAGTGATTGCTGAGGGATATATAATAAGGAGAACGGGTGCAAAGGTACGGCTTTAAGGAAAAAAAACATATACCCGCCGCAAAATATTTGTGGAAAAGGAAAAAAATGATTAATTTTGAAGTAGAAAATTCCGCCGGGTATCTTCGGAGACCGGCTTATAGCATAAAATTGAATATGTCGAACAACGATTTTAGAAACTTCGCCGTACATCACCTCGGTATGTCCGGCAATGCACTCGACCAGTATGCGGCTTTCACTTCTCGTGCCGCAACTCCCGTAGACTCTTATATCAGTCCTACTATTATAGAAGAGCGTTCGCTCAATGTTGCCCAGATGGACGTGTTTTCACGTCTGATGATGGATCGTATCATCTTCCTCGGAACGGAAGTAAACGATTATACCGCTAATGTAATTCAGGCTCAGCTTCTCTATCTCGATAGCGCTGATCCCGGCAAGGATGTGTCGATTTACATCAACTCACCCGGCGGCTCTGTTTACGCCGGTCTGGGTATCTACGATACTATGCAGTACATCTCTTCCGACGTCACCACTATCTGTACAGGTATTGCAGCTTCCATGGCAGCAGTTCTTCTCGTTGCCGGTGAGAAAGGCAAGCGTTTTGCCCTTAAGCACTCCCGCGTGATGATTCATCAGCCGATGGGTGGAGCTCAGGGGCAGGCCACTGATATGGAGATCACCGTGCGTGAGATCAAGAAACTCAAGCAGGAACTTTATCATATCATTTCCGAGCACTCTGGTCAGCCTTTCGAAAAAGTGGAGCGAGATTCCGACCGCGACTACTGGATGACGGCTGAGGAAGCTCTCGAATACGGCATGATTGATCGCGTACTTGTCAAGGCCAAGAAATAAGATCTGTAAGTAATAATCTTATAAATGGCAAAGAAACATGTTCCCCATTGCAGTTTCTGCGGCCGTACCGAAGCGCAGGGTGCCACACTCCTGCCTTCGCCGGGCGACGATGCTGCAATCTGTATTGACTGTATAGAGACGGCAGCCTCTATGCTCGGTATGCTTGACACAAGCGACGAGCAGGCATCTGCCGTGAAGCGGGCACGCGCCACGGCGCGAAAAACCAAGGGCGCCCCTGAAGAACTTGCCGAAGAGCGCAAGGAGATACCCAAGCCTCACGAAATCAAGAAATTCCTCGACCAATATATCATCGGTCAGGATCAGGCCAAAAAATATCTCTCGGTAGCTGTCTACAACCACTATAAGCGTCTCGATCAGCCTGTCGATGAAGACGGCGTGGAAATAGAGAAGAGCAACATCATCATGGTTGGCCCTACCGGCACAGGCAAGACCCTTATAGCCCGTACGATAGCGAAGATCCTGAATGTTCCTTTCACTATCGTGGATGCAACCGTTCTCACTCAGGCCGGATACGTTGGCGAGGATATTGAAAGTCTGCTCACCCGTCTGCTTCAGGTTGCCGACTACGACGTGGCCAAGGCACAGCGCGGTATAGTGTTTATCGATGAGATAGATAAGATAGCGCGAAAAGGCGACAATCCGTCGATTACCCGCGACGTTGGTGGCGAAGGCGTTCAGCAGGGGCTTCTGAAACTTCTCGAAGGTTCAGTGGTCAATGTTCCGCCGCAAGGTGGTCGCAAACACCCCGAGCAACCGATGATTGCCGTAGATACCAAAGATATACTCTTTATCTGCGGTGGTGCTTTCGAAGGAATAGAGCAGGCTATCGCACACCGTCTCAATTCTAGTTTCGTAGGATTCTCTACCGACGAAGCCAACAAGCGTGTCGACCGCGACAGCATGATGAGTCATGTCGCACCTCAGGACCTGCGTACTTTCGGTCTTATCCCCGAGATTATCGGCCGTCTGCCTATACTTACGCACCTCCTTCCCCTCGACCGTGAAGCACTCCGCCGTATCCTTACCGAACCGAAGAATGCTATCATACGCCAGTATGTGAAGCTCTTCGCTATGGATGGAGTAGAACTTAAGTTCGAACCCGAGGCCCTCGACTATATCGTCGACAAGGCAATAGAGTTCAAGCTCGGTGCCCGAGGCCTGCGCTCAATAGTAGAGACCATAATGATGAATCCGATGTTCGATATACCTTCGTGCTCGGAAAAAACATTTACCGTAACTCCGGAATTCTGTGCCCGACAGCTCGAAGAAGCTCACTTCGATGCTGCCGCGGTATAATCCGACAATCTTCCAAGTATAACAAGGCTTAAATATAGATCAATACCCTCAATTAATCTCAAATGGTAACAGCACAGCAACTTGCCGACGCTCTAAAGCATCACTTCGGGTTCGACACTTTCAAGGGCAACCAGGAGTCTATCATGCTCAGTCTCCTCCAAGGGCGCGACACATTCGTAATAATGCCCACCGGTGGTGGAAAGTCGCTGTGTTACCAGTTACCCGCATTGATGAGCGAGGGTACTGCTATAATCATTTCACCGCTCATAGCCTTGATGAAGAATCAGGTGGATGCGATGCGCAATTTCAGCGAGAACGACAGTATCGCCCACTTCCTCAATTCATCTCTCACAAAAAGCGCTATCGACACGGTTAAAGCCGATGTGACCTCTGGCCGCACAAAGATGCTTTATGTGGCTCCCGAGTCGCTTACCAAAGAAGATAACATAGAATTCCTCAAGACAGTACCCATAAGTTTCTATGCCGTAGATGAGGCTCACTGTATCTCCGAGTGGGGCCATGACTTCCGCCCTGAGTACCGCCGTATCCGTCCTATCATTTCTGAAATAGGCACGCGTCCGGTGATCGCTCTCACTGCTACGGCCACCCCCAAAGTTCAGCACGATATTCAGAAGAATCTTGCAATGAACGATGCCGGTATTTTCAAATCCTCTTTTAATCGCGAAAATCTCTATTATGAGATAAGGCCGAAGACATCGACTGTCGATCGCGACATAATACGCTTCATCAAGCAGCGTAGCGGCCGGAGTGGTATCGTCTATTGTCTCTCGCGCCGCAAGGTAGAAGAACTGGCCGAGCTCCTTAGAGTCAACGCTATCAGGGCTTTGCCTTATCATGCAGGAATGGATCCGCAGACACGCTCTGAAAATCAGGATGCTTTCCTCCTCGAGAAGGTAGATGTAATCGTTGCCACCATTGCATTCGGCATGGGCATCGATAAACCCGATGTGCGCTATGTGATCCATTACGACATGCCCAAGTCTCTTGAAGGCTACTATCAGGAGACAGGCCGTGCTGGTCGTGATGGCGGAGAAGGAGTTTGCCTCACATTCTATGCCCGCAAAGATCTCCAGAAAATGGAGAAATTCATGCAGGGCAAGCCTCTTGCGGAGCAGGAAATCGGTCGTCAGCTCCTCGCGGAGACAGCAACGTATGCCGAGTCTTCGGTCTGTCGCCGTCGCGCTCTCCTTCATTATTTCGGTGAGAAATTTGATACCGAAAACTGCGGGAACTGTGATAATTGTCTTAACCCCAAGAAGAAAGTGGAAGCTAAAGATGATCTATCAGCGGCTCTTGAAACAATTGCCGCACTTAAAGAGAAATTTAAATCCGAATATATAGTCGACGTTATGATGGGCCGTGCTTCGGCCGATGTCCGCTCATATCGCCACGACGAGAGTGAGGTGTTCGGCTGCTGCGAAGGTGCAAGCCCGAAATTCCTCAATTCAGTCATTCAGCAAGCCATTATCGAAGGATACATCGAGCGTGGAATCGAAAACTACGGTATCCTCCGAATAACCCCGAAAGGTCATAAATTCCTCGAGAAACCTGTTTCTTTCAAGATCGTGGAAGACAACGATTTTTCAGATGATATGATCGACGAGGAGCCCGTTGCTTCAAATGGAGCAGCCTGCGCTGCCGATCCCGAGCTTTTTGCAATCCTCAACTCACTTCGCCGTAAGATTGCCCAGAAACTCAATCTTCCCCCCTACGTCATCTTCCAGGATCCCTCTCTTGAGGCTATGGCTACCACCTATCCCATTACCCTGGAGGAACTTGCAAATATCCCCGGCGTCGGCACAGGAAAGGCGAAACGCTACGGCGAGGAATTCGTTAAAGTTATCCGCACTTACGTTGAAGATAACGAAATAGAGCGTCCGGAGGATCTGAGAGTACGCACCGTGGCCAACAAAAGTAAGTTGAAGATTTCTATCATTCAGGCTATCGACCGTAAGATCGACCTCAACGAGATTGCCTCGAGCAACGGTATCGACTACGACCGCCTCCTCGACGAAATCGAAGGAATCGTAAATGCTGGTACGCGACTGAACCTTTCTTATTTCATCAACGACCTTATGGACGCCGACGATCAGGAGGAAATCTTTGATTATTTCCGCCAGAGCAGCAGCGACAGCCTCAATGAAGCTTACAAGGAACTCTGCCCTGCATTTAACGAAGATGAAATCCGACTTGTAAGAATAAAATTCCTCTCCGACCTCGGCAATTGATTATTACCAAAGAACACATCCGGCACACTCATGGATATAACCGTACTCTCACGACTCTTTGCCGACATTACGGGCAAGCTACCTTCTAAAGTCACCGAGCTCCCCTCATCAGGCTCAAACCGCCGCTATTTCCGCCTTCAGAGCGACGATGAAGCTCAATCTCTGATTGGAGTTCTGGGAACGGCCGAGGAGGAGAACCGGGCTTTTATCTATATGGCCCGGCACTTTCATGCCAAGGGACTGCCGGTGCCGGAAGTATTGGCTGTAAGTGACGACGGAATGGCCTATCTTCAGACAGATCTGGGCGACACGCTGCTGTTTCAGGAAATTGAGAAAGGCAGGCTCACACGTTCGTTCTCCGCTCACGAGAAGGAACTTCTCGCCAAGACTATCCGCCGTCTTCCGGAGATTCAGTTCGGAGGAGCCGAAGGTATGGATTTCTCTGTGTGCTATCCTGCGGTTGAGTTCGACCACAGATCTATCATGTGGGATCTCAATTACTTCAAGTATTGCTTTCTGAAAGCCACAGGTCTCGAGTTTCAGGAAGACCGACTGGAAGATGATTTTCAGGCTTTGGCTAAAGTTCTCATGGAGTCGGCGGGAGCAGATACTTTCATGTACCGCGATTTCGAGAGCCGCAACGTGATGATTCGCAACGGGGAGCCGTGGTTCATTGATTTCCAGGGAGGACGTCGCGGTCCTTTCTACTACGACGTGGCTTCTTTCCTGTGGCAGGCAAAGGCCAATCTCCCCGACGGTCTGCGCAACGAGCTTCTCGATGTCTATCTCGAATCGCTGAATAAATATATAACTATCGGTCGCGAGGATTTTCACCGCCGTCTGCGTCACTTCGTGCTTTTCCGCACACTCCAGGTGCTCGGCGCTTACGGCTTCCGCGGCTATTTCGAGAAGAAACCGCACTTCATGCAGAGTGTTCCCTTTGCTATTGCCAATCTCAGGGCTCTCCTGAATGAACCCTATGCCGAGTATCCTTACCTCAACGAGCTGCTACACCGCCTTGTGAACATGAAGCAGTTTACCGACGAGCTCTCAGGCCGCAAACTTACTGTGCGGGTGCTGAGCTTTGCCTATAAGAAAGGAATTCCAAACGATCCCACAGGAAACGGTGGCGGTTTCGTTTTCGACTGCCGTGCTATCAACAATCCCGGAAAATACGATCGCTACAAGCCTTTTACAGGTCTCGATGCCAATGTGATCAAATTCCTTGAAGACGACGGAGAGGTACTGTCTTATCTCGAGCACTGTTACGCCCTCGTGGATGCTTCAGTAGCCCGCTACATAGAGCGTGGGTTTACCAATCTGATGATAGCCTACGGATGCACCGGAGGCCAGCATCGCTCGGTCTACTGCGCGCAGCACACGGCAGAACATATAGCGAAGAAATTCAATATCAAGGTTGAGCTCGTGCACCGCGAGCAGAACATGCAGCAGACTTTCAATATCAAGGAGTGATAGGAATAATCTTTGCCGCGGGTATCGGCTCGCGCCTCAAGCCATTCACCGACCGGCACCCCAAAGCCCTTGCACCGGTTGCGGGAGTGCCTGCTCTGATTCGCGTGGCAGATAAACTGCGCGATGCAGGAGCACGTAAGATAATAGTAAACGTCCACCATTTTGCAGGTCAGGTCAGGGAGTGCCTTGCTCACCTCCCTTACGCGTGTGACATTGAGATCAGCGACGAATCTGATCTGCTGCTTGATACCGGTGGGGCTCTTGCAGCCATGTGGCGCAATGGAGAGGTGCTCCGCCAAGCCCCCGCCGACGAAGATGTGGTGGTCCACAATGCCGACATCATCACAGACTTTGATATAGGCGAGTTCTGCGCAGCCCGACACCGCTCGGGTGCTGATGCCGCGATTCTCGTCGACAGTGCACGGAAGAGCATGCGCCAATTCCTCTTTGATAGTGAGATGTACCTTCGGGGGTGGGAAAATATACCCAAGGAGATTGTTCGGCCTGCCGGACTCAATACATCCGGACTGCACGAAGCCTGCTTCGGTGGTGTACATGTGCTCTCTCCGGCATTTATCGCCAGTCTTGCCGCAAGTGCGCCGTTGCCTCTTGCACCATTCAGCATTGTAGACGTTTATCTGGATATATGCTCTTCTAAAAAGATTTACGGTTATACCCCGGCGACACCATTCCGCTGGCACGATATCGGTACTCCTGAGAAACTTCATGCTGCAGATCTTGCTTTTTCCTGAACTTTAATTGCTGCTCGGGTGTTATCATTAAAATTCATCACAAACTTAACACCAGAGCCTCATGGCAAGAAAACTTTTAATCGCATTGTTTGCCCTCGCAGCTTCGGCTGCGTGGGCTGATCGTCGTCCTTTGGCCGACATCCAGATCGACAGCCTCTCAGCTTCGAACAAGATTGTCTATATCGACGGAAAGCCCGGTGTATCGGAGCTAAGTCAATATAATGATTCAATCCGTAAGGTGATTGCAGCATTCTACTATGATCAGTTCCGTCATTTCTCCGATCCGGGAGCACCTTACTTTCTCTTTATGAGTAAGGACGCACAGCTTGCAATGGGCATAGGTGGCGCCGTGCGCATGCGCGGATATTACGACTGGGGTGGTGCAATCCCTTCGCCCGGCTTCGCTCCCTATCTGATACCGATGCCTGCCAATCCTACCGATATGCGTCATCTCGGAACTACACCCGCAGGAACCTGCTTGTACTTCCGGGTGTTAGGCCGGAATAAAGTGCTCGGCAACTATCAGCTGTATATCGAGGCTAACTTCAACGGCTATTCCGCCAGAGACTTCCACCTGAAGAAGGCTTATGCGACTATCAACGACTTCACCGTCGGCTATGCAGCCTCTACATTCTCCGACCCTGCCGCCGTTCCTCCCACGGTAGATGCCCAGGGCCCGAACAATAAGATAGCTCCAACCCGAGTGCTCGTCCGTTATATGCCTGTTGTCAAGGAAAAGTGGGTATTCGCAGTTTCAGGAGAAGCTCCTGAGCAATCGGTAGCTGCCGACAATATCAAGACCTCCTCCGTTTCCACATGGATGCCCGAGTGGGCTGCCTTCGCACAGTATCAGTGGGCTCAGGGTCAGCACGTGCGTCTGTCGGGAATCGTCAGGACTCTTTCTTACCGCAATCTCCTTTTCGAAAAGAACCACAATAAAGTAGGCTATGGCCTTCAGCTCAGTTCGGTAGCACATCCGCTGCCCGAAATCACCACTTACGTTACCGGAAACTACGGTCGCGGATATGCGGGCTTGGGCTCTGATCTACTTATCGGCAACTACGATCTCGTTGCCAATCCTACCCGTCCCGGAAGCATGTATGCTCCCGCAATGTTAGGGTGGTGCCTTGGTGTACAGTACAACTTCCGCCCCAATCTTTTCATGAGCGTTCAGGCAAGCCAGACGCGCTATCTCCCTAAGCATGAAGTAGCAGAATCAGAATATAAATACGGTATTTTCTCCGCCGTAAACGTTTTCTGGAATCCTACGCCACGCATTCAGCTCGGCGCTGAATTCGACTTCGGTCTGCGCCACAACTTCTCGGGTGAACATCGCTCGGCCCGACGCATCGGCGCGATGTGCCAGTTCTCCTTCTGAAGAACTAACGGAGCCTTAAGCCCACTCCTATCATGAGATTTTGCGGATCCTTGAAGGCTCCAAGGCGATAGCCGACATTCAGATAGAGAAAATCGGTTACGAAAGCTTTAAGGGCAAGGCTCTGATAGAACCTCTTCTCTCCTTTAGGATTTATTATATTGAAGCCCACACCTCCATTGAGAGCGAAAATGGGCATGGTAAGTTCAGCGTGTGCCGACAGGCCCGCGCTGATCTGCTTTCCAAAGGGGGGCCGCTCAAATTTGATATTGTCACCATAGCTTCCTTGAACCCAATATGGACGCAAGCCTGCACTTTCATCCCAATGAAAGTCGAGAGCCGGACCGACGGCAACCCAGCGGTTGAGCGAGTAGAGAGGTGAGAATTGAAGTCCCAACACTCCGAATTTTCCGGGGCAGAGAGTAGCTTCTTCTGGATATCCTACATTGACTATTCTCTTGCGGCAGGCTCCGAAGACAAGTATGTCGTACATCCAGCGGTGACGGTCGGCCTCCTTTTCCAACTCGGTATCTCTGATAGAAACTTCCGGTTGCGGATTAAGCGTGTAGGCTACTCCGACAGATGCTCCTATGCTGTTCAATCCGGCATTCGGCCATGCTGAGTTCCCGTTGGAATAGTGGCGGCCGTTTACTGCAAGAATCATCTCGAATCTGTCGGAGATGCTGTAGTGGAGTTTGAAGCGAACTCCCATAAGGGCCGTCACAGATGTTCCTATCGCCGAGTTATAGTCTGCCGTTTCTTTATCATAGTGTTTCCAGCCCATTGCAGCTCCGAACTGCCATTCGTAGCCGAGACGCAGACGCTTGCCAAGTTTGAACACCGGAGCGCCCTGATAGACATAGAGCGAAACCGGAGAGCCAAGCATACTGCTGCAGAAGAATGTATTGCCTCCGAGCCCGATACCCTGATACAATCCTTTGTAGAGAAGTCCTTCGCGGGTCTCTGGGTTGAAACTGAAATCCGCCCTCACTTCTCCGGCAAGAGTAGAATTTATTCTCTTATCAAGTGGATTCCTTCCTTTAAGGAAACTGTTTGTACCTATTACACAGGCGGGGGCAACATCTGCTCCTATTCTGAATTCCGGAGTACGGGAGAACCCGTAGGGTATAGTATCTGCCTTAGCATATATACCGGCAGCGCAGATCAACGCCAGAACTAAAGTAAGCTTACTTCGCATTATCAATTTCAACTCTGATTTCATGCCCTGTGGGTGTTGTGGTGCGTATCTTGAACATCACAGGTATTATTATATCAAGAATTTCATTATAGAAAGTAACGACCCCGCGGCCTTCAGCACTCGATCGTAAGATATAGGTATAAATCGTAACCGAAGAATTAGCCGGAATCTCCACATCAACCTTAGTAAATCTGTCGGGACCCTCGAAAGTGTAATCTCTTCCCGGTTTAATACCCGACTTTTTCACCAGTTCCCATTTGCCGTCCACATACATCGGCACAGGCATGGTCAGGGGCATACCGTTTGCCCAAATGTCATTAGGCATTTCAAGATCTATGCTTCCGAATTGATTGAGATAAGGCCTCACTTCGTATCTCTGGGGTAGAGGGCCGTCGTTTATGAATTTGAATTTATCTGTAACGGTCTTGTCGTTCCACACTAAGAGATCATCGGAATAATATACATCCTGAATCTCCAGAGCCTTCCCGGGTAGGGCAGTCACGTGGATAAATCTTGCGCCATACGAATACTCCAGACGGATATTCCAGTCACAATTGGTGTCCCATGCATTACAGATACTTACGAAAGAGAGCGTGCCACCGTTCTTGTGAATCTCGATCTTTATAAGATTGGTAGTGTAGACTATCTTACTCACCTCCGAAGCAGGCGAATTCCGGTCTATAACTTCACCTTCATTATTGTAAACCTCTACATTGTATATATTCTCGCTGAAAACATCAAGGGAAATGTAGTTGAGATCCTTCACCGGTATGGTAAATGTGGCAACTCCGCCGTCACCTTGCACCGTAGCGCTCAGACCCTCATCCGGTAGCGGCTCGTCTACGAAAATACCGCTATTGCATGATGTTAACAATATCACGCTGAAGATCAACGGTAAAACTATATTCTTTATATGCATAATTGGCATGATTGGTTCATTGCTATTATAAGACGCAACTAATCTCTATAAATTACATGCAAAAGTAGTAATTTATCTCCGGAATGTTGAACTTTATTCTGTATGTAGTGGATTATGAAGAGTTGAAAAATGTCTTTTTCGTATGAACAAAACTGTACTTCAGTATGTTAATTAAATACACTAATTTGAACATTCATGAAAGTATTAGTAATAAACGGAAGTCCTCATCTTAGCGGTTGCACCGACCGCGGATTACGCGAAGTTGAAAAAGTGCTTCAAGCCAACGGAATAGAAACCGAGCGTGTCAATATCGGTAAGAAAGACGTGCGTGGGTGCATTGCCTGCAATTTCTGCCGCGAGCACGGCCGTTGCGTGTTTGAGGATGTAGTGAACGAGACTGCACCGAAATTCGCTGAAGCCGACGGTCTCCTTCTCGGTTCTCCTGTTTATTACGCGGGTGCTAATGGCCAGCTGCTTGCTTTTCTCGACCGCCTCTTCTATAGCACCTCCGGAGTGTTTGACAAGACAATGAAGGTAGGAGCCTCTGTCGTTTCATCGCGTAGAGCCGGTTCCACTTCTGCTTTCGATGAACTCAATAAATACTTTACCATCTGTTCTATGCCGGTTGTTTCGAGTACATACTGGAACGAAGTCCATGGCTTTGTTGCCGACGACGTAGAAGCAGATCTCGAAGGTCTCCAGACAATGCGCAATCTTGGCAACAACATGGCTTTTCTTATCAAGGCTATAGCCGCAGCCAAGGCAACCTCGGGAATTCCTGAGCAGGAACGCGGTGCTTTCACAAGCTTTCATACCGAAGGATAAACATTAAGGCAACAGTATAGAGAGGGCTTGCTTTCGTGCATAGAAAGCAAGCTCTATTTTTGCGTTATCGGAATAAATGATTTATATTTGTGGTGTAAACACTATATCCGATCATGCAGATAGTCAATATATTTATTGCATCCTCATGCGAACTCGAAGAGTGGCGATTCGGCATAGGAGATGCCGTGAGAAAGTGGAGCGACGAATTCGAACCTAATGGCTTCCGAATAAAGCTTAAGTGTTGGGAAGACCATCACCCCGAATTTACCGGAGTCCGCAAACAGGACGAATATAATGAGGAGCTTATTAAGAAGAGCGATCTCTTCTTTGCACTCTTCCGGGAGGTATGTGGTAAATATACTCAGGAAGAGGTTCGTGTTGCACGGAGTCACATGCCCGATAAATTGTGGATATTGAAGCATATGGGAGGTTTCAACAGCAGCGAAGTTGATGCATTTCTTACGAAAGAATCTCTTCTTCACACCGATGTCGCAACGCTCGACGATGCTTTGACTTTTATCAGGGAGAAGCTCGAAAGCCACATCGCCTCACTGCCTGTTTTAAATCCTTTGCGCGACGCTGCAGATCATAAGTTGGTTTATGGATCTGTAGGAGAGGATGTTTCAGGAGGTACAGCCAGATTGGGTAATCTTATAAGGCAGTTGGATTATATTGCCGAAAAGAACCTTGGACTACGGTGCAATTTTGCGACCGAAGATAAAGCAAGTCTTTATCAATCACACTACTACGTTGCTTTACTTAAAGATAGTATGAGTGATGCTCTGAGCAGCGAGATTAGAGATGCGGTTGAACATACCCGTTCTGGCAGTAACCCCGAAGTCAGCACAGTTTATATAAATAGAATCGATAAAGCCCTTTCTTTTGATCCTAAGTTGAAATCACTTCTTGAGTCAAAAGGTGTGTTCACCGAGCCTCGCGACTGGGACCGGATAAGGTTCAACTTTTTGATATGGCTTCTTTCCAAGAGGCTTCTGCAGTTTGATAAGAATAGTGGTCTTAATTTAGACGGCGGCTGGGTGTGCTTCTTGGGGTACAAAGTCATCCCGGAAAAGAATCTTAAACTTTCAGGCACGAGTGAGGCTGAGAAGCTTGTGGCGCTCCTCGCCATGATTACTCATCGTACGCTATGTTCGCCTGCCTCAGATGCCGCCGATAGTTCCGATCCTCTTGATCTCGACCGGCTCGACAAAGATATCGAAGGATCTTTGTTGGCTCAGGATTTGGCCAACAAAGTTCACAAAGACGCAGCCGAAGCTCAGAAAAAAATTCTTGATGCGATTAATGCCCGCTTATCGGTACTCGAAAGGTCGGTCGAGAATTTCAAAGAGGTCTATGAGCTTCTGAGCAGAAAAGCTACACTCGAAGAAAAACTGGTGGAATTCCAGTTAGTTGAGGCAACCACTTTGCTCCGCACTATGATCTTTTCTGTCATGCTATGCAATACCTATCCCGAACAAGCTGCGGAGGTACAATTCGACGAAGACCACCAGTTTGAGAAGATAAGTGCTACCGCTGATAAATACGGTATTACGGAGCCTCACATCGAAATGATGCGTATGAACTATGCCAACTCCCTGGCGCGGCATAAGAAGTATGACGCTGCTCTGGCTGAGTATAGGAAGGTTGTTGTGAATTTGAGGACAATGGACGACGGTTCGCCAATTATTGTCCGCTACCTTCCGGCTATTTATCTCAACTTCATAAACGGTCTCGCTGAACTTGGTGAAGATGATAAGGCTGTTGCACTGCTCAATGAATTTGAGCATAAAATGAGGAGGTGGGAAGAAGAAGGGAAATTGCCTTACTCTCCGCTTGTTGCCCGAATTCTCGTAGCCGAGCTTAAACTGAAATTATTTAGATCTTTTGAGAATAAGAAAGAAGTCATAGATCAATCTCTGCTCCTTTGGCAAGAACTGACGGAGAGCCAACCGTATGTTCCTGAGGAGTATTGGGATGATCTGCATGGTTTTTTCCCGATTTGTATAGCGGCCGCAATAATAGATAATCCTGAACTATTCATCCATAATATTAAGGACGCAGACAGGATTCTTCATCAGGCCGAGGCTTTCTTCCTGAATAATGAAAATATCGCAGAGGCGACTCGAATGCACTTCCTTGGAGAAATATACCACAATCTCGGCTTCCTTCCCGGTCAGCAGCACGCACGCGAATATTATGCAAAGTCTCTGTCTTGTAGAAGAAGACTATTCCAGTTAGTACCGAATGAAGCAAATGAAGATAGGGTAGCGCATACACTTCTTAATATAGGCGCTACATATATCAATGGCATTTATGATTATCTCACACTAGACGTAGCGGAAGAAGCTCTGAGAGTAGTCGACCGCTGTCTTGAGATCAGGGAGCGTTTGTGCGACTGGAAATATCTCGGCCCGGCGACGCAGGTCTACGAGGCGCGTCTTCTCAAAGGGACTGTCCTATATTATACCCCCGGTCGAAGGGAAGAAGGTAAGACTTTATTGCTGAGGTGCCTCCAATGGAGCCGAACATACCCCCAAAATACGTACAATGAAATTATTGAACAAGAGGTATGCAGGATACTCTTCCAGCATAAATGATTGTTTCAAAAGGTAGCTCAGCTTATCCGGCTCCAGTCGGTTGAGCGGTTGAGCATCATTGCCATTGCATTTGCAAACTGCCGGTTTTCCGGAGCCTGGAGCGCAGGATCGTTGTCGAGCAACTTCTCTGCTGCGCGCCGTGCAAGTTCTATTATCTGACCGTCCTGTGCAAGGTTTGCGATTCTTAGGTCAAAAGGAAGTCCGCTCTGCATGGTTCCTTCTATGTCACCGGGGCCGCGCATCTGCATATCGGCTTCCGCTATCACGAACCCGTCGGTTGTAGAAGTCATGAGTTCCAACCGCTTGCGTGTATCTGAGCCTATCTGGTGCTTGGACATAAGTATGCAATGCGACCTGTCGGCCCCACGCCCCACACGACCTCTGAGCTGGTGTAGTTGTGATAGCCCGAAGCGCTCGGCATTCTCTATCACCATAGTGGTTGCGTTGGGCACGTTCACGCCCACCTCAATCACCGTAGTTGCCACAAGCACAGACGCTTCTCCGCTGGCGAAGCGCTGCATGTTGCTGTCTTTCTCAGCAGGCTTCATCTTGCCATGCACGAGTGCCACTTTATACGGAGCATAAAGCTCTGCCGCTGCCTCAAATCCTTCTGTCACACTCTTAAGATCAAGTTTTTCATTCTCCTCGACCAGTGGATACACTATGTATATCTGATGACCGGCGTCGAGCTGAGCCCTGATACCTTTCTGAACCTGAGGCCGCTGCTCGTCGTAGCGGAGCACGGTATTGACGGGTTTTCTGCCGGGGGGCAATTCGTCGATAACCGATACGTCGAGGTCGCCGTAGACCGTCATCGCGAGTGTACGGGGGATAGGGGTGGCTGTCATGACGAGCATATGCGGCGGCACGCGGTTCTTATTCCACAACTTTGCACGTTGCGCCACGCCGAAGCGGTGTTGCTCGTCGATCACGGCGAGTCCGAGGTTATTGAATACTACCTTGTCCTCAATCACGGCATGTGTACCCACGAGGATATGAATGCTCCCGTCGCGCAAACCTTCGTCGATCAACCGGCGCTGTTTAGCCTTGGTAGAGCCGGTTAGTAGCTTCACATTAAGGCCAATCTGCGCTGCCATTCCGGAGATTGTCTCGAAATGTTGGGTGGCAAGTATCTCGGTAGGAGCCATGAGGCAGGCCTGATATCCGTTGTCGATAGCAAGTAGCATGGCCATGAGGGCAACGAGTGTTTTTCCCGAGCCGACATCCCCTTGCACCAGGCGGTTCATCTGCCGACCGGAAACGATATCGGCACGAATCTCCTTTATCACTCTTTTTTGTGCCCCGGTGAGGTCGAATGGCAGGCACGTATTGTAGAAATTATTGAACCATACGCCGATGCGGGGCATAATGAAACCTTGCACCTGCAGTTTGCGCTTGCGTGAGCGCATGAGCATATCGGTCTGTATAAAAAATAGTTCTTCGAATTTGAAGCGCTTACGTGCTTGGGCAAGCGCTTCGGAAGAAGTCGGTACGTGAATGTTTCGTATTGCCTCGTCGAGACTCATAAGTCCCAGCGAACTTACTACTGAGGGCGGAAGAGTCTCGCCGAAAGGATTCTTTCGCGACTGAAGGAAGTTTACTATTGCCGCGTGTATCACCTTTGATCCGAGGTTGCGCTGGCGCAATTTCTCGGTAAGAGGATATACAGACCTCACTTTTGGACCGTCTTCAATTCGTTCGGGAGGATCTACCTCCGGATGTGTCATCTGGAGAGTATCCCGGAAGAATGAAGGTTTGCCGAAGAGTACATATTCACGGCCCGCTGCCAGACGATTACGCACCTCCCTTACCCCTTTGAACCAGACGCAGTCGATAGTAGCGGTCCCGTCGGTAAAAAGTCCTATAAGACGCATCGAAGCACCCTCGCCGAGAACATTGAAACTCACAAATCGTCCTCGTATCTGAAGATAGGGAAATTCTCCTGTTGCCTGATGAAGGCTGCGTATGGAGTAAGTACGGCCGCGGTCTATGTAGCTCGTCGGGTATAGCCGGAGTAAGTCATAGGCTGTGTGAATGCCAAGCTCTGAAGTGAGAAGCTTGGCACGCTCCGGGCCTATGCCCTTTACGAATTTGATATCGAAATTACGAAGCGAGAGCATCCGTTACTTCGAATAGGCTATCGGGTTGGCTATATGCACCTCGGCAAGTTTTATATCTGCCGGATGCGTGATTTTGATGTTCTGTGGGTGACCCGGTACAGTTGCAAGAGGTTTTCCGGTGAATGCGTGATATACAGCGGCATCGTCGGGCATCGTTGCATTTCCGATAGAATCGTAAGCATGAGTCAGAATCAGTGCATTGAAAGCCTGAGGGGTCTGCACACTGCAGAATCGTGCCCGGTCAGTTGGAATGACTCCCCTTCCTGTGTTTTCCCCAATTGCCTCTGTGAGAGGTAACACCGGAATAACAGCTGGGGTTTCGTCTGAAACGCCAGCAGCGACAGTCTGTATCATTTCTTGATTCACCAAGGGTCGGGCACCGTCGTGGATTAGCACGATATCCTTATCCCCAAATTTATCCCGAAGTGAAGCAAGAGCGTTTTTCACCGATTCGGTACGTGTTGCGCCTCCGGTAACTGTCATCATATCTTTGAGACCATACTCCCGGGCGACTTCTTCCCACAGACTCTTGCCATTCTCGGAAATCACCACACAGATCTGTGCCTGCGGGAGTGAGGTGCGGAATGCGTCTATGGTGTGGACAATCACCGGCTTACCGTTGAGTCCAAGGTACTGCTTCGGAACGTTGGACCCGAAGCGTGAGCCTGAACCGGCGGCCACGATTATCACATAGATATTGCCGTGGCCGCCGGGGAGTATGGTTTCAGTGGGTTTTACCATGCAAAGATGGGATATTTGTTCATCATTTCCTTCACGGCTTTGCCGACAGCTGCGATAGTCTCGGGGTTATCGTGCTTGGAAAGTACAGTATCTATCATTTCTGCGATTTCGCCCATTTTCTCCGTGGCCAGACCGCGGGTAGAGATAGCGGGTGTGCCGAGCCGGATACCGGAAGTCTGGAACGGTGAGCGGCTGTCGAAGGGCACCATGTTCTTGTTTGCAGTGATGTGAGCTTCTACGAGCACACGCTCAGCTACCTTACCGGTAAGTTCGGGGAATTTGGTGCGGAGGTCTACAAGAATACAGTGATTGTCGGTACCTCCCGAAACTATCTTATATCCTAATGTCGAGAGGGCTTCTGCAAGGGCCTTTGCATTTGCTTTAACGAGCTTCTGGTAGTCGACGAATGAAGGCTGGAGAGCTTCGTGGAAAGCTACAGCCTTAGCCGCGATGACATGTTCGAGCGGTCCGCCCTGAACGCCGGGGAAGACAGCTGAGTCGAGGAGCTGCGACATCATTCTGGGTTCGCCCTTAGGATTGGTCTTACCCCAGGGATTAACGAAATCCTTGCCCATGAGAATGATACCGCCACGGGGACCGCGAAGAGTCTTGTGTGTGGTAGAAGTAACGATGTGTGCGTATTTCACAGGATTTTCAAGCAGTCCGGCAGCAATGAGTCCGGCCGGATGTGCCATGTCTACCATATAGATAGCTCC
>CAYYQS010000035.1:4363-17800 GCA_964472555.1 uncultured Bacteroides sp. | reverse complement strand
TCGACAAAAGCATCAAGGACGCCTATAAGTTAAAGTTCCGCTTCGTCCGCCGCCCACTGGCTATCGCCTCCGAGCGGCGCCCCAACGCCCTGCGCGGAACATCATTCAAAATCCTCTACGCGCACGACCTCTCCCCAAAGAACGCCAAACTTCTCCACCGCTACGCTGCAGCCGGATACCTCGACCTCCCCTGCTACATGATCATCTACCACACATGTTCAGGCACGCGCATCCCCCAGTTCCCGCCCAAGTGGGAACGCGAGATATCAATCAGCGGCTACCGCGCACTATATAAACAGAAAAAAGAAGATACCGAAGAGCAACCTGTGAAGGAAGCTCCCCGGCATCGGGTTATATTCTTATTTCCAGTCTCTTCACCGCCGCAGAAAGAGAAGAAGTCACCTCCCGGGAGGGAGCAACTCATCTTCTACAGTTTCGCGGCAGCTGCCCCGCACACGATGAGAGCCTGACTCTCACACCCCGCAGCGAAGAGAACTTTGACATTGTGGGTAAAAAACTTCCGGTAAGCTCTGGGCGGCCTCATGTAGTGAAACCTAGATTCTGTCTAATCATTTTTCGTGCTGAATTGTTAGAGTAATAGATAATTCAATATGACTATGATTAAGAATATAATAGAATCAAATCCTGCTTACCGCAATATTGTGGAGCGTACGAGCGTCAGACTGTTCAATGATGAACCCGTAAGTGATGAAATCAAAGAAGCTATATTGTTTGCTGCAATGTCTGCCCCTTCGGGAGATAATCGGCAACCATGGGAATTCATCCTTGTTGACGACAAGAAACTCCTCTCTGAATTGGCTCAGGCTCTTCCCTATGCAAAAATGGCTGCGGAAGCACCTATGGCTATCGTGGTATGCGGTAATCGCGACCGATTCCTGGAGGGAGATGATGCAACTCTCTGGGAGCAAGATCTCTCTGCGGCCTCTGAAAACATTCTTCTTGCCGCTCATGCTCTCGGCTTAGGCGGCGTATGGACCTGTCTTTATCCACATAGCGACAGGGAAGAAAGTACCCGCAAGGTGCTCAACATCCCCGACAACCTTGTTCCCTTCAACCTTATCCCTATTGGTCATCCTCTTAAAGATCACAAACCTATGGATAAATGGCACCCTGAGAGAATCCACTATAATACAATGAAATGACCTTTAATATTTTGCATTGATTTAAAGCATTTTTTGTAACTTTGGAATCGGATAATTATTCCGGAATTATCTGCATATTTAAGGTTGTTTATGTCTCAGTTTAATGCATTTGAGGATGCCGTGGATTTCTCTTTCTGGAAAGAGATCTGTGAAGAATATGGCTACAGGAAGATTTATGCCCGTGGCGAATATTTTGCACATATAGGAGACGTCTTGAAAGAAGTAGGGTGGATTGTTTCAGGCGGCTTCAAACATGCATTGATAGACAATGGTGGAAATGTTAAGTCTGTAGGATTCGTTTTCGACGGTTCTGTGCTGGCAAACTATCTTAGTGCGGTTCTTGGCAAGGAAATGCCTACCGATATCATAGCTTTGGAAGAATCTGAAGTTCTCCTTGTGCCGGTTCAAATAATGCGGGAGAGGCTGTTATATGACCCGACCTTGAATATAGGCTTTGCGCAGGCTTTATTTGCTCAGGCATATGAACAAATTTTGAATGATTATCGCTTCACAGCCACCGAACGCTACTGCCAGCTCATTAAGCGCTATCCTAAAATCACCGAACTTGTTTCATTGTCCGAACTCGCATCATATCTTAACATATCATACCGTCAGCTACATAGAATTAGAGAGTCAATCCTTAAGTGAGGGATGACGGAAAAAGTATTATTCCTTTATGGCATTTTGTGACATTTGTCACATCGCCTTTCTATGGAATAACATACTTTTGTCTCCGCAAACCTGCATTACCATGCCTATGCCTCACTTTCACAATCTGATTCCTAATACTGAGCTATGATCTATCCTTATTTCTCTACGCTCTGCCGATATCTTATCATTATTGCCTTCTGCTTCGCCACTTCTCTGGCGAATGATGCCTATGCAAAAAAGATTCATGCCGGATTATGTGGCACGGTTTACCTGGCCTCTGGTGATTCCATTTCGGCTAATGGAGAATTGCGGGTTTCAATTCCCAATAAGAAAAAGAAAGTTGAAATCATACGTAATGCATACACTCACAGTAGCGAAGTTGAGTCCAGAATTGATCCTTCCGATATCGATTCTCTGGTCGTCTGGTCTGCTTCGGCACCGAAGTATCCCCATGTGTTCCGGTATATAAAGGAATATGGGTGGTGTTATCAGGCGGAGAGAAGTCCTTTCTTATCTGTGCTGTGTTTTGCTCCCAAAGGGTACTATTGTTCAGGTAATGGGGGCGTATGGATGAATGGTAATTCTAAGATGTTGTTGATAAAGCATGGCTCCGTTTATGATTTCGGGCAGCCCAAAAAGAAAGTAAACAAAAGAATCGTCAATCAACTCAAGTTCATCGTGGGCGATGATCCTGACTGCCTTGAATACCTGAATTCAGCAAGAGGGCGCCGCGATAAGGTGATAAGAAGTTTAATAATGTATATTCCTAAATCTTAATTCATACCATGAAAATAAAACTAATAGTCACGCTATTTTTAGCAGCATCTGCAGCATATAGCGCTTATGCTGAAAAAGACCCTGATGAATATCACGTTCAGGTAATTTTAGCCGACGGCGACACTATCACAGGCTATGTTGTAAATGACTTGAAGACGGGGCTGAAAAATATGTTTTCCAAAACAGGATCGGTTCGCCAGTATGTCAACGTCAGCACGGAATTTAAAGGTGGCGAGAAAAAACGCTACAATGCATCCGAAATCAAGGAGTACCGATTCCTCGAACCGACAGAAGGCTATCCGGAGGGTGCTGTCTGTGTTTCCGAGATGATCAATTCTCCCATTATGTTCAAGCCGCTTAACTACATGAGAGGTCTTGTTTGGGAGCTCGATCGCCGTGAGAGTGGAGCGATACTTAAATGGGAGGTATGGCAATCTTCGGGCGGCCGAAACAGCGTTAGCAGGCTCGTCCCTGTCATCGGTGTAAAATTTCAGGACGCTCCTGCGGCTTTCATCGTCTCTGCAAATGGTGCCTTCAACGATTGGTATCTGATGCACTATTTGAAAAAGAACGATCAGCAACTCTATGAAGCCTGGAATGGATATTACCACAAAGGAACGGATGCAAAAGCCCATAGAAAGGAATTACTGGACAATCCGTCCACGGCATTGCTTTTCTATGAAGATTTCCGCAAGACCAATCCGGGTACTTCCGATTGATTAGTGTAGAGATAGAAAATCCCACCTCATAATTTGCTCATGCTCCGGCATGTACGTTGATTACAAACGGGCAAGCATCAAGTTCTTCCGAAGTGAGTTCGCTCAGCTTCGGAAGTTCTTCTATTGTCAGTATCCGGGGTAGTGTCTTGTCGCTGTTGAGAAATTTATTGTCGTGCATGTTCCAGATATATTCCGGGAATGCGGTGACGAGCACAGGACAAATCCGCTGCACATCCTTGGGAAATGCGATATGTGCCCCGCCCTGATCAGCCGGTTTGTGAAGACTGTCTTTATACTTTAAGATGTAGTCAGCATTTTCATCGGCTTGCTTGAGATACTGTCTGAGCTTCTTCCGGCGGTTTTCAATATCCTTCGGTTTCCCGCAATCGAGTTCTGCCGAGAACTTCATGGCTTTCGCTTCGATGATGAAAAGGGTGCCGTTGATCACCACTGAGGCATCAATTTCTTTCTCGCTCACATCCCCCCGTATGCGTTGCTGGCAAACCCAAAGATGCTTGCCGCCGTACTCTTTCTGGAGAGACTTTATTACGGAGTCTTCGAAATGGGTTGATCGGGCTGTGGCCGTCGATCCTGTCCGCTCCGAGATTGGAGTGAGGAGGTCGCGGATAGGGTAAATGAGATGTGATAGGTCGAAAACCCAGAGCTTTGGCGAGAGCTGATAGACGAGCTTCTTAGGGCGCCGGGTCCAGAGATCTAATTTTTCGGTTGACGGATTCATGAAGTATTTTAGGACGCAGCGGAGCCTTCCCTGTGATATTTCTTTCTGTACTTTTCCGTCGTTCCACAATTCTTGAGTCAGCTCGCCGGTAGGATCGTCTGTTTCTGTACGCCGGATGATGTAGGCGCAATAATTGTAGTCGCGGCACTGATGAATTGAAGTGTGTGTGGGGATTATCAGGGCAACAAACAATGCTTTCAGAAAAGAGATGAACTCTGCGGGAGTGAAGCCATAATCCTTAGCAATCTCGTCGGGATAGCGGGAGATATACTCTTTATATTTTGTTAGATCGAGAGCTGAGTAAAGGTAATTGGGTGCCTGCATCGTCAATTCAACGCGGCGGTTTTTGTTGCTTACGTCGATGATATAGTCTTTGACTAACTGAGTTCCTTCTACGTTCAGGCTTGGAATGGGGATAATATTCCGACTCCGCCCAGGTTTATCTTCAAACCAGTCGCCGATGCATGACAGAATGTTGGTAGTCTTGAGGCGTTCGTCGTAGAGCATGACTGAGGCCTCAAGTTCTTCCGATGCCTCAATTTTCAATTCTCCATTACAGAGAACTACTGAGGCTCCTTTACCCTTCCAGCGGTAGATTTGTGTAAGCCGGGTGTAGATATAGCTCACGCATTCTATCTCAATGGTCGAATCGAGCTCATACACCACCATGGGCCAGGTATATACTTTCTCCGGCTCGAAGGGTTGCTCATGCATCTTGTCTATGTATGGGCAGAGCGAGGAGGGTATTAACACGCCTTTGTAAGGCTGCGGATCTGTCTGCCGTCCGTACTTATATATCGCCAGACTCATAATGTCGCGATAGAGTCTTACACTTTCGTGTGCCACATGGAATATATTCCGGGGCGCGAGGCGTCGGCTCCAGAAAAGCAGCGTATAAGCATTGTGTTTGCTCACAAGCTCTTCGAGGCGTTTCTCGCATTTTACGATAAGATTTTCGAGTTCTTTGGAGGTGAAATCGTGCCCCTCCTCGATGCCCTCAAGCAGTTTACCCCAGTTACTCAGGCAATTCACGAGCAGCGTTGCTTCTGATTTATAGCGGAAATATGCAGCAATTATTTCTGTATGAATGAATCTGACAGGTGGTGCGATTTTCATGGCTTTATAATGAAAAGAACCGGGAGTGGCTCTTGCTATCACTCCCGGATCTTGAGTATTTTGAGTCTTTTCTTAAAGGCCGAAAGCTTCCTTTACTTTATCTACAGCATCCAGCTTTTCCCATGTGAAGAGCTCAACTGTCCGGGTAATGGGCGCTTCGTAGTGAGAAGTGAAAGTCTTAGTAACTGTTCGGGGTGTGCGGCCTACGTGCCCGTAAGAAGCCGTCTCGCGATAGATCGGATTCCGTAGCTTGAGCCGCTGCTCGATAGCGAACGGACGCATATCGAAAAGCGTAGAAACGCGCGATGCTATCTCGGCGTCAGAGAGGTTCACCTTGGCCGTGCCGTAGGTATTCACGTTTATGCTCACAGGCTCAGCCACGCCAATGGCATAGGCAACCTGCACAAGCGCACGGTCGGCCACTCCTGCCGCCACGATATTCTTTGCTATGTGGCGCGCTGCATAGGCTGCCGAGCGGTCCACCTTCGACGGATCTTTTCCCGAGAAGGCTCCACCGCCATGTGCTCCGTGACCTCCGTAGGTATCCACGATGATTTTTCGGCCTGTAAGACCGGTATCGCCGTGAGGACCTCCGATCACAAATTTTCCTGTCGGATTCACAAAGAGCTTATAGTTGCTCTTGCGTACCATTTCAGCGATATCTTCGGGAAGTTCCTCGAGGGTACGGGGAATTAGTATATTCTGAACGTCGCGGCGGATGATATCGAGCATACGTTTGTCGGCCTCGTCTTGAGAAATTCCTTCTGACGCTGCATCTATGAATTCATCGTGTTGTGTCGATACCACGATAGTGTCGATGGCTACGGGTCGATTGTTCTCATCGTATTCAACTGTCACCTGACTCTTCGCATCGGGGCGTAGATAAGTCATATCTACTCCTTCACGGCGGATTTCAGCAAGAGTCTTCAGCAGTGCATGACTAAGCGCGAGTGTGAGAGGAATATAGAGCTCGGTCTCGTTGGTAGCGTAACCGAACATCATACCCTGGTCGCCCGCACCTTGATTTTCTATGTTCTCGCGCTCTACACCGCGGTTGATGTCGGCGCTCTGCTCGTGAACGGCTAAGAAAACGCCACAGGAATTACCGTCGAATCGCAGCTCGGAGCGGTCGTAGCCGATTTCGTTTATTACACGGCGCGCCGTTTCCTGCAGATCGATATAAGCCGAACTCTTTATTTCTCCTGCAACAACCACCTGGCCGGTAGTTACCAAGGTCTCGCATGCCACTTTCGATTGAGGATCGCGTGCGAGAAATTCGTCGAGAACGGCATCTGAAATCTGATCGGCGACTTTATCAGGATGTCCTTCCGATACAGATTCTGAAGTGAAGAGATAATTCATCGTTTATTTCCTTTCTGGTTTTATTGTCCTACGTTGCTTAAAATAAAAAAGCGGAAGCATACCGGAATCCGGTGCCGCCGCGGTGAACAAAAACCTAAAACCGACACAACGTAAAGGCTCATAGCCTCGACGATGACGGGCGATTTTAGCATTTTTTCAAGTGGTTGCAAGCAGCCAAATCTGTCCACCGGGCTTTCGCCTCTCTATTGCGCTGCAAAGTTACGCATTTACCGCAATACCGCCGGAATATCAACGTTTAAATAAAGTTAAAGGCAGGCGCGCAATGCGATTGCGGCCTGCCTCACGAAGTAGTATTGAATAGGATTAGAAGATAGCTTTGGAAGTATTCCTTATGCCGGGACCTCCGCAGTATTTGGCCACGTCGCCAACAATAGTCACCTTCTTCCCGAGATTACCGGGAACATTCTTAAGAGAAAGTATCTCGCGGATTTCTTTAGGACTGGTGGGTAGTTGAACTGCGATGAGTTTTGAGGTATCGGTGCAGTCAGCAGTAGGTCCGAGAACAATGTTGCTCGCTGTAGCGCCTTCTGCCGAGAATGTAACATTTGTGAGGGCCGATGAGGGCATGTAACCAACTATATACCCTTGCACATACACGTTGCTTTCAACCGGAGTTGTGCTCTGTGGATTGAGAGCCACAATCTGATCGACATTGAAAGGCGAGTTTGCAGTTCCTTCACCTGCTGCTACATCGCCCCACGGACCCGTCGGGGGTTCGGGAGTGACAGTGCCGCTTCCACTTCCGGCTTCACCGTTGGTGTAGAGGTAGGGGAGTACATAGTTCGACGCAGCCTCGGCAACTGTATAGCAGCCGAAAGAGCCGTACTGAGGATCCTGATAGATAATCTTGCCGGTCGCAACATTGGTGATTGTCGCGGTACCGTCGGCGTTGAACGAAACGGTCCATACGCGACCGCTTGCGCTGTCGTCGGTGGTGTCGAAGGTCTTGTAGCCGTCTTTTGCGCCGAGGAATTTACCGTTGGAATTGGTGATGTTGTAGCCGCCGCTTACAGCCGTGAAAGTGAGTGCTGCGTTTGCAGACGCGGTAAACGAATCACCACCGGCGAAATCTGTTGTCGCCATGTAGCCGTAGTTCTTGTCGTAGAGAGCGTTGTACTTATTGCTTGCTACAAGCAGATAGCCATTGCCCGATACAATCGAAGTAGTCTTGGTGAAAGTATCTCCGGAGGGAGGTGTTACTGTACCGCCACCTTCAAGAATCTGTTCGCTTACGTTCTTCAGACCGGGGGCGCCGCAGTATTTCATTACGTCGCCCTTGAGAGCCACGAGCTTGCCGAGGTTGCCGGGATTGTCAGCGAGATTGAGTGCCGAACGGACGGCTCCCGAAGGAAGCTGTACTGTGATACACTGGTTGGGATCGGTGCAGTCGGCTGTCGGACCAAGAACGAGGTTGGTCGTTGCAGCATCTTGTGTGCTGAAGTTTGCAGCCGAGAGGGTAGTGGAGCTACCGCCGGTAGGCATCGAGCCCACGATGTAACCTTTCGCCCAAACACCGCTCTGAACAGCTTCGGTGGTAGAACCGGGGTTGAGAGCGCGGATCTGGCCAACATTGTAGGGACTTGCGTCTGTACCTGTACCGTCGGGAACATCGCCTGCAACGGGGGGAACGACGGGAGTGTCGCCTGCCCCTTCAAACTTATTCTCCGTGAGATTCTTCACGCCGGGGCCACCGCAGTACTTCATGATATCGCCCTTCACGGCAAGTTCCTTACCGAGATTTCCGGGTTGATTGGCGAGAGCGAGCTGATCGCGCATCGATGTCGGGAGCTGGATACCGATACACTTGCTGGCATCGGTGCAGTCGGGAGTAGGACCAAGCACAAGGTTGGTAGTTGCGGCATCTTCAGTGCTGAAGTTTGTGCCCGAGAGGGTAGTGGAGCTGCCACCCGTAGGCATTGAGCCGACAATGTAACCCTTCACCCAAACGCCGGTTTCGACGGCTGCGGTAGTGCTCTGAGGATTCATTGCCACAATCTGTGTCACATTGTAAGGTGTAGCTTCCTGTCCGTCACCTGCAGGGATTTCACCACCGCCGATTTCAACGCCTGCGATTGAGAATTCGCTCACACCGCCGGTATTGCCGGTGATACCGTATGTACCGAAGTTGCTTGCAAGATTACCGAGTACCATGATTTCCTTGCCAAGGTTGGAAGGATTAGAGAGGAGGTTGCCGTACTGCTGAAGAGCCGAGCCGGAAGGCAAGGTGATGATCACACACTTGTTCCATTCGTTTTCTGTAGGACTGTCTGCGATAACGAGGGTATTGTCAAGAAGAGTAGGAGCCTCCCATTGGATGTCGTCGTTCGACTTCACTTCCTCTACTTCAGGAGCAACCGCACCAACGATATAACCTTTCACCCAGCCGTTGCTGAGGATGCCCGCAGCCTGCTCGGCTATGGCCTGCTCGATAGTGTAGGGTTTCTCCTTCGTGCCGGGTTGCTCGCCTACGGGGATGATACCCTCACCGTCGATGAGGATAAGCTGCCATGCGCTGTTGTAGTAGCTCAGTATACCCACGATGTCGATAGGCTCGGTGGGAAGCACCATGTTGAAGAAGGTGCAGTAGCCCGACGTGCGTACTGTCAGAGTGGAGCCGTTGCGGTCCTGAATGGTAGTGTTCTGGTCGGCGTTCTCGCTTGTGTGGTATACGGAGAGGGTACGCTGACCACCTTCGGTGAAGGTTACATTACGGAACCGTACGAGCTGACTCTGGAATTTCTGAAGGCCTTCGGTTGTCTGGTTGATATCACCGAAAGTATTCATCACCAGAGTGTCGATAGCAGGGCGTTCAGGCAAACCGTTGGGTTGCGCATATTGCTGGAAATATTGCAGCGACATGAACGAAACCTGCCATGTGTTGCCGTTCTCATACCATGACTTGCGGCCGATCTGCTGAAGACCTGCGTATTTACCGATCTCCATTCCCGTTACGTCGAGTACGATATCCTGACCTACGCGATAGTTAAGGTATAGATTGTACTGGTCGATAGAGAATGCGAGAGCGGCAGTCTCATCCTGAATGACGAGGCTCTTGAATACGTTGCCCTCTTCGTCCGAAGATATCACACGACCGTGGATCACATAGCGGTGAGTAGGATCGTCGGCATCTTCGATAGTCTTGGCATAGTTTGTCTCGTCGCTCCAGAATTGCTGCTTGAGCTCAAGAATGGTGGTGTTGGGTTCAACATCTGCCTTGGGAATGTTGAAAGCCGGGGCGTCGACATCGTCCTGACAGGCCGCAAAGCCCAGAGCCAGTGCCGCCACTACAGCCGGTCCGAATATATAATTCCTGAAAGTTTTCATGATGCTTTGTATGAATTATTTTGTGCCTGTAATGGCGAGATTTTTGATTTCCCAGGTGTCAGCACCGGCTGTTGATGAGCCGTACTTGAAAGCAACCTGAATCTTTTTGCCGTCGAATGCCGACAGATCGATGCTGCCCGACGATGCGAAGGTCCATGCTCCGGCCGCGGGCCATGTGGGAATGTTAAGAGCTGTCCACTCGGTCGATCCTTCCTCTCGGGCACAGAATCCGCAGAGCTGCTTGAGGGTTGTCTGGAATTTGGCAGCGTGATCAAATACAGCACCCGCTCCCGTAACGCCTGTAAGGTCGATTACCGGCGAAATAGCGTAAGCCTCCGAGGGATTAGCAGCGTTGTTGAAGTATGCACTCGCGTTGAGGTAGCCTTTGTTCTGATATACCTTCCACGACCAGATGTAAGAAAGACCTTCTGCAAGTGTGCCCTGGTCGAGAGTCCAATCTCCAGGAAGTTCTGTGAGACTTTCTGAAAGGAAACTGTAGAGCGTCTGGCCGGGAGTCGGGGTGGGGGTGTCGGGAAGAGTCCCTTCACCGTCAATTGTCACGATCTGGCTGCCCTGACCCATTTGAGGACTGCCGTTGTATGCCATTAGGTTACCGTACACTACCACTGTCGAACCGGGTTTGAGCTGGCTTTCAGAGGTAAACTTGTCGCCGTTGAGGTAATAGCCACGGTAGATAGTAAGGGGCTGGCCGCCTGTCTGATCAGCAATCGAGTATGTAGCATTGCCGAAAGATGTGCTCACTTCGCTCACAGCGGTGATGATACCTTTCACGTAAACCTTCTCTGAAGGTATCGAGCCCGAAGCAACGATATCGAGGGCCTTGGTCACGTTGTAAGGATCTGAAGCAGTCCCTGCTCCGGCAGGATCAATTGCAGGTGCCGGTTCGGCTGGCGTAAAGCCTTCAAGACCGTCGAGGTCGTTCAGGAGAAGCTGCCAGTCTGAGCTGAAGTAGCTAAGTATACCTGTTACCGCTCCCGTACCGGTGGGAATGAGGTCATTTTTGAATGATGCATAGCTGCTGCAACGCACCACAAGGCGGTTGCCATCTTCGTCGGTGATATAGCGGTTGATTGTTGCAGAAGGAGCGAATGCCTGACCTGCCTCAACCCAGCTTACATTCTCAATGCGTACAAGTCGGCTCTGCCAGCGTTGGAGTTGAGCGCTCTCCGATTTGGCCGCAACGATTTCGGGGATAGTTGCGAGCGTCGTGTCGATTAGCTCGGGCTGGGGAATGGGGAAATGGTTGCGCACCACATGTTTCTGGAAAGTTTCCAGGCTCATTCGCGAAACCTCTGTCGAACCGTTGGCACCCATTGAGAAGAGATTGCTGTAACCACCGGCAGCCATGCCGCTGGCATATACTGCCACTTCCTGGCCGATAGGATATATCTTGTAGAGATCGTATTCGTCTACAGAGAAAGTGATAGCCACTTGTTCGCCGTTGGGATCAACGCTTTGGATAATGATGTTCTTAAAGATGTTGCCGCTTTCATCCGAAGAGCAGACACGTCCCGTAAAGATTATTGTGTCACCGTGCTCAAGATAAGGGATATCGGTGCAGCTTCCGAGATAGCTCCAGTAGTCAGCCTTGATGTCGGCTATAGTGCTGTTAGGCACAACATCCACGCACGGAGGCATGATTACCGGCGGATGAGTGAAGTTGTCGTCGCAACTTGTAAGGGCAGCACTCGTAGCGAGTGCAAGTGCCGATATATATAATAATGTGTGTTTCATCATTCTTTATAATATAGTTAGAAGCGAACGCCGATATTAAGATACATTCTGAATCCCTGAGCGTAATTGTAGCGGTTGGGATAGAGGCTGTTGTCGTAGGGTGTCGCGCCGTCGGTGCGGAGACGTCCCTGCTGGTAGGCGTAGGTTACTACGTTCTTATTATTGAGGATATTGTTGAGGTTGAGATTTATGTTAAGGCTCACACTACGGTTGATATAGATGATTTTGCCGATAGAAGCATTCAGAGTGAAAGCATTCTTTATCTTGTCCTGTCCGGAGAGCTCCTTAACCTTGGCTTCGAGTTCCTCATAGCTGCCGCCGAACTCTTCCCACAGATTAGGAAGTGCTTCGTGGTAGCGGGGAGCGAGATTAACGTATGCGTCACCCTGCCATGTGCAGTTCACGTTGAAGAACCACTGCTTCGGAGCTGCGTAGTCGATACCGATATTCGCGCAGTACTGAGGTGTCGACCCGAGATAGTAATTGTTGAGATATACCGTCTGGGTTGTGTCGGGGCTCATGTTGTTCTCAAAAGAGCGGGTTCCTTCAGGATTTCCCTTGTACTGGAAGCGTGAGTACTGGCCTGCGAATGTAGCGGTGATCGAAGGTGTGATCTTGTAGGCCATACCGAGTTCCAGACCCTTGTACACGCGGCGTACGCCCGTAAGGATGTAGTTGGCGTAGGTCTGATAGTCATCGTCATAGAAGCCGTTACGCTCGATAGCATTGTCAACGTCGATATAGAAGCCCGTAAGAGATCCTCTGAAGCGGCGGTAGCTCCACATATACGAAAGGTCGGCAGAGAAGTCGCGTTCGTTCTCAACGCCCTTCACTATGTCGTTCTTGATGCGGGGTGCCACAAACACCTGATCGAATAGAGGTGCGCGGGTGCCGTATTCGAGGTGGGCGGCAAACTGATTGCGGCCGTCGAGCTTATAGGTCGCACCGGCTTTAACCGACATATTGTCGAAGCGGAGCATCTCGCTCTTGCCCTTGGAGTTTCGGGGAGAGCGGCCGTTCATCATCTTGCCGTCGCGCTGATACTGAGTGTAGCTCATCTGGAGTCCGTAGTTAACATCCCACTTCGGAAGGTTGATCACATTCTGCAGCCAAGCTTCTGCACGGAGAGCGTGGATATCGTAGTCGTAGCCGAAGCGGTCGCCTTCTTTCACGCGGCGGTTGGGGTTCTCGAGGTCATTCTGGAGATTGTCGGGCATGATAGCCTGCTCGCGTTTCGAGAAGGGGTCGATGTCGAGCCAGAATTCACCGCCGAGAAGGTCGCGGATAGTCTTGTAGTTGGAGCTGCGGGTGTAGTTGAACGACACACCGCCCTGAAGGCTCATCACATTGTTGAGGCGTGTATTCACATACGAGCTGAACATACCCACGAGCTGATGATTGATGCGGTTCTCCATGATGTAGGACGAACCGATTTTCTGCTCCTCGGGAAGAAGTTCATTCTCGGCATTATTCAGGTAGTTGATATTGTAGAGATTATCCCAGTTGATCTGGCGGAACGATTCATCGTTCTCCCAGAGTTCGGTATAGAGCTCTGCGGCAGCTTCGTCGTCGCGGCTGCGGAAATACGACGGAAGGTACTTATAGTAAGAAGGATTGGGATCGGATGCATTGAAGTAGTTCAGAGCCGTGCGGTTGTAGTAAACCGAGCGGAAAGCAGCCGCTGTATTCACCACGGTCTGGTTCTTCTTGAAGATCCAGCTGAGGATAGCGGTAGGGTCGAAAGTCTCAGTAATGCGTGAAGAGCGTTTCTTGCCGTCCTGCCAGCCCCAGTCGGGGTTGTAGAGGTTGC
>CAYYQS010000035.1:0-4353 GCA_964472555.1 uncultured Bacteroides sp. | reverse complement strand
CTTCCGGCGAGGTCGTAGGCTTCCTGCACGGTCGGGCGCCCTGTAGCGCGCTGAGTGGGACCGCCGAATACCGTTAAGGTAAGCGAATTGGCTGAGTCAAACTGTTTTTCGAGCGATGCGAAGAGACCGGCCGAATTATAGAATGTACCTTTCATTACGCCTTCCTTGGCATATCGGCCGATTGCGCTGATTGTGAAAGCCCAACCCTGCTTGTTCAGACCGGTGGAGTAAGTGGCCATGGCACGCATCATGTAGTTTGAGTTGGTAAATGCGATCGAACCGTTGAAGCCGGGGGCATAAAGGTCGGTTGTAGTGTTGTAGTTCACGCTGCCTCCGAGATCGCCGAAGCCATAGGCCGACGCATCTGTACCGATAGAGGTCGTCTTGTTGCGGAATGCACGGCTCGTCATACCCAGAAGGGTTGAGAAACTGAAAGATCCGCGTACAAGATCGTTCATTCGCAGACCATTGATGTAGACGCTCTGGTATTGATTGTCAAGACCGCGGTAGCGGAAATACATCGGGCCGAAATTGTAAGACGCCGTGTTGTAGTAGATGTTGTTGCTTGCTCCCGAGAGTGAGGCTACGCTCTGTCCGGAGCCTTCGTCATCATCCAGAAGGGCTTCCTCGAAAGTGATGTCGTCGAGTTCGCCGAGGAAATCGCTGGTATCAGATGTCGGGAACAGCCGGATTTCACCGGTGTTTACTGTCCCGCGGCCTATCGGCAGCGAGAGTGCCATTGCATCGAAGCCGTCGCACGTCACCGTGATAAAGGCATCGATATCGTCTGAAGTTTCGAGCCGGAACTGGCCGTTGAAATTTGTTGTAGCCTGAATGTTGCCGTCGCGCAACATCACTGTGGCGCCGCTTATCGGGCTGCCGGAATTACCATTGACAACTACGCCCGTTAGCGTCGCCGCATCTACATGCAGCCATGGGCACGCCAGAGCAAGTGTCAACAATAGAAACAGTCTGAATCTCATTGCTTTATTGTTAGTGTTTGTGATATGATTTCTACTATTATGGAAATTTGGTCAAAATTAGTGAAAAAATCTCAATCGCGGCAAATTATTCACTGGCTATTTTCCCACGTTATTCTCTTTTTTAACATTTTCTCCCTATCAATACCTATGTTGAATTTTTACTGCAGCCCTTTTGGTGGTTTATGAAATATTTTTGTTACTTTTGCGGCAAGAATACTCTTCTGCAACCGTCATTTATATCTTATGAAGAAATCAATATTGCTTTTAGCAGTTATCCTCCTTGCCGCAATCACCTCTGTTGCTCAGAATCGCCGCGGTCAGGTGGCAGGCATAGCTTTCTATAACTGGGAAAACCTTTTCGATACCATTCCGAACAACCCCGAAGGCCGCGATCTCGAGTTTACTCCCGACGGTGCACGACAGTGGAACGGCCGGAAGTATTGGGAGAAAGTGCACAATCTCGCCTATGCAATCTCAAATTTCACTACTAAGACTACTCCCTACGGCCCCGCTATCATAGGCGTGTCAGAAATTGAAAACCGCTCGGTTATGGTCGACGTAGTGAATCAGCCCGAGCTGAAGCCATGGAATCTTCAGATCGTTCACCACGATTCGCCCGACGCCCGAGGTGTCGACGTTGGTCTACTCTATAATCCCCGCTATTTCAAGCTTGAGAATGTCACCAACCACCGCCTTACTGCAATAAAATTCCGCACCCGCGATCAGATGTGTGTCGTAGGTTCCCTTCTCGGCCAGCGTGTTGCAGTCATTGTCAATCACTGGCCCTCGCGTCTCGGTGGTCAGGAGAAATCCGAACCCAATCGTGTAGCTGCTGCTGAACTCTCGAAGAGCATCGCTGACTCTCTCTGGCGCATCGACCCAAACATCGGCGTGATAATCATGGGCGACCTTAACGACGATCCCGGCGACAAGTCTTGTGCAAAGATCATTGGTGGCCAGCGTACCCCCGAGAAAGTCGGTCCGCACGACTTCTATAATCCCTGGTGGAATATACTCGAAAAAGAAGGAATCGGCACCCTTTCCTACAAAGGCTCGTGGAATCTTTTCGACCAGATCATGCTTTCAGGCAACCTCGTGAATACTAAAGACGAATCCGACTGGACTTTCTATCAGGCAAAAGTCCTCAACTTCCCATTCCTTTTCGCTACTGAAGGCGCCCTCCAGGGAGCTCCCAAACGCACATATTCATCCGGCTCATATCTCGGAGGCTACTCCGACCACTTCCCCACTGAAGTATTCCTCCGCCGATATGTCACCAAATAATCCGACAAATCTTTTAATCAATATCTTTAACTTTTTTCTATGAAGAAATTTTTACTCACCCTCGCAGGAGTTGCCGCTCTCTCGTTAGCTGCTAACGCTGAGACTTACACTCTTAACGTTGACAATGCCACTGACATCGACGGTACTTTTACCGAAGAAACAGTAAAAGGAACTCAGACTACTGCTGCTCACTATCAGCCTCTGAACTCTCTTACCCTCGGTGGTTTCACATTCGAGTTCTCCACCACCAACACCAGTGCTACTTCTGCTCCCGCCTACTACTACGCTACGTCTACTAACGCTAACCAGCAGAAGACTATCCGTATCTACAAGCAGACCACAATGACCATTACCGCTCCCAACGGCGAGAACATGACCTCAATCAGCTTCAAGGGATCCAACGGTAAGGCCGGAGCTGCTTACACCGCAAGCAACGGTGCTATCAACTTCGCATCCGCTACTGCAGCCACATGGACAGGCTCCACCAATAGCCTCTCACTCACCGCTGGGGAAAACTTCCGCATCTCCGAGCTCGAAATCACTACCGGTGAAGGCGGCGACACTCCCATCGACCCCAGCACACCTAACACTATCTACACCCTCCTCTCGGAATCTCTTTCTGAACTTCCCGCCGACTGGACTCTCGATCAGGGCACTCTCCCCGAAGGTGCTTCTTACATCTGGTCTTGGAAAATATACAACGGCTTAGGCTACCTCAACGCCAGCGCTTACATCCAGAATGTAGCTTATCCTTCTGAAGCATACGCTATTTCTCCCGTGCTCGACTTCACCAAGGTTACCGATGCTTCTGCCGCTTTCGACCACGCTGCCAAGTTCCAGACTACTCTTAAGAATCTCTGCGGCCTTTACATCCGCGAAGAAGGTGCAACTGCATGGACTGCCCTCACTATCCCCACATGGCCCGAAGCTGGTTCTTGGACTTTCGTTAACTCCGGCGCTATCGACCTCTCCGCTTACGACGGCAAGAAAGTTCAGCTCGCTTTCAAATATGGCTCAAGCTCTGACGGTGCCGACACATGGGAAGTGAAGAACCTTATCATCTCCGGCAAGGGTGAATCGTCTACTCCTGTCACTCCTCCCACTCCCACTATCGAAACCTCTGCTTACACCCTCGCAACCGCTATCGCTGACGGCACATACCTCTTCGCTATCGACGGTCAGGCCGGTGCAAACATTGGTGAAACTCTCAGCTACGGTCGTCTCAACATGACCACAACCAACGTAACTGTAGAAGGCAACACTATCACCGCCCCCACAGCCTACGGCATCAAGATCGCCAAGACCGACGACGGCTACACCCTCACCGACTGCTTCAACCGTTACCTCGGTATGGATGACGAGCACCTCACCAGCTTCCAGATCTATACCGAACTCAATGAAGGTTGCTACTGGACTATCGAACTCGCCAACAATGCTGCCGAGATTGTAAACGTTCTCACCGAATGCACTATCTCTCAGACCAAGGGCACAAGCGGCACATTCTACACCAACATCGCTCCCGCAAACCTTAACGGCATCGAAGAAGGTGACTACAACCTCCCCGCCCTCTACCTCCTCTCCGGCAATGGCGGCGTGAACGCAATCATTTCTTCTGAAAACGCCCCCGTTGAATACTTCAACCTCCAGGGTATCCGCGTGAACAACCCCGCCAACGGTCTCTACATCCGTCGTCAGGGCAACACCGTCACCAAGGTTCTCGTGAAGTAATCCACGATTCAACATCTAAATATTTTTTCAGCCGCCTCCGGTCAACTCCCCGGGGCGGCTGAATTTTTCCTCTGCAGACTTTGAATATCTAATTATTATATTTAATTTTGCATCGCATACCACATAGAAGCCCGAAGAGGTTTTGGGGTGGGATGCAGACATAATGATCAGCGTTTATTTGCGCTTTGTTCTTGACTATTTGAAATTCTCGCAAAATTTCCATTATCATCAAGAGCCTGGTAGCAATAGATGCCCTTGGATATGTATCACCATGCAGTGTCGTTCTGGGAAGAACGGGCATTGTATATGCTGATATACATATACAAGCGTGGGCTTCTATGTGTTACTCGTTCTATGA
>CAYYQS010000034.1:0-18448 GCA_964472555.1 uncultured Bacteroides sp. | reverse complement strand
GTAGTTGGGCACGGCGTAGTAGAGATTGTTTACGTCCGACACCCAATAGTAGCTGCTCACGTTGCTGATGTCGAGCAGGTTGAACACATCCAGGCCGAGCCACACGCTCTTGAAGGCTCCGGCTATGCCTCTGCGCTTCTCACCCTCTTTCGGGGCGCTGAGGAGTGCGTAGGCAAATCCTACGTCGAGGCGCTTGTAGGCCGGTGCGCGGAAGTAGCCCTTATCGCGTGTACTGTTGGGTGCCGTAACGGGCAGACCGTCGGAGAAAATGCCGCGGAGGGTGAATTTCAGCTTCGGGAACTTCGGAAAATAGTCGGTGAAGAACAGCGCGAAGCTGTAGCGCTGGTCGGTAGGACGGGGCACTTTCACGCCGTTGAGGGTCTCCTGCGTCTTCATGAGCGAGAAACTTATCCAGGAGTCGGTGCCGGGCACAAACTGCCCGAAGAGCTTCATGTCGAGGCCGCAGGCATAACCGTTGGAGAGGTTCTGGCCGGAATATACGAGCTTGAGATTGTCGATTTCGTAGGGAATGAGGTTGCCCAGATTCTTGTAGTAAGTCTCTGCGGTGAGCTTGAAGGGACGGTCCATGGCCCTGAAGGTATAGTCGGCGCCGAGAATGAACTGGAGCGAACGCTGGCTCTTGATGTCGGCGTTGAGCACCTCCGTGAGTTCATTTCCGGTAAGGGCAATGCGCTGGCATAGCTCGCGATAGAAAGGGGCCTGATAGTAGAGACCGGTGGCAAAACGGAGGGAGAGCCTTGGCACGGCAGAGGGTACAAATCCGACGCTGATACGCGGGCTGAAGAGGAATTCGCGGTTAAAGCTCCAGTAGGACATGCGTATGCCGCCGTTGAAGTTGAAATATCCCGCCGGGGCATCGAGGCGGTAGGTGTCCATTGCATAGAGCGAAAGTCGGCTCGAGCTCATATCGTGAGCAGCCGAGAGAGAATATATCACATTGAGGGCAGCAGGATCGAAGGGAAGAGAGTAGCCTGCCGAGTCGCGCAACTCCCACTCGCGGGAGCGTGCGTATATATCCTCGTGATTGTAGGTGAGGCCGTAGGAAAGATTATGCTTGTTCAGACCGGTGGCGCCCCGGAGGCCAAGAGAGAACACCGACGCCTTGAAGCGGTTGCGCGCATGCTCGTGGTAGCGCCCGACGCCGAGCTCGCCGCCAATGGCTCCGCCGTCGGCTCCTTCTCCCGTACCCGCCTGATCGAGCCAGTATTCGCCCGAGATGTCGTACGACACGAGCTCGTTTGTGAAGTATCCCGAGGCAAGAAGGGCGAATTCGTTGCCTTTATTTGGTTTATAGGTGATAGTTCCGGCTCCGAAATAGGTTTCGAAGCGGTCTTTTTCCTGTCCGTCGAAGTATACGGTAAACTCCTTGGCGTCGGTCGAGGTGCCGAACTTCGTGGTACGGTTGTGGGGGATGAAGCGATAATTATTTACGGCAACGTTGCCAAGCACCGAAACCTTCAGTTTAGGATTGACGGTGTAGACCATACTCGTCTGATAATCGAAGAAACGCGGATCGTAGTCGCCTTTCTCCTCGAGCGAGCCGAGCAGCGATGAATTCTGTTTGTAGCGTATGCCGTGGAGCTGCGAGAAGCGCTTGCTGTTGCTGCCTATAGCTGCTGAGGCGCCCATAAGCGACGCAGATACGGAGCCTTCGAAAGCCTCCGGCTCACGGTATGTGATGTCGAGGGCAGAGCTCATCTTGTCGCCGTACTGTGCGGAGAAGCCGCCGGTAGAGAAACCGATAGCACCTACCATGTCGGGGTTGACAATACTGAGGCCTTCCTGCTGGCCGGAGGATATAAGCTGCGGACGATAGACTTCTATGCCGTTGATATACACACTATTTTCGTCGTACGATCCACCGCGGACGCTGTACTGGCTCGACATTTCATTGGAAGAGTTCACTCCTGCCATTGTTGTGAGGAGCGACTCCACAGAGCCGCCTGTCACGTCGGGGGCGAGCTTGAAGTCTGCTTTGTCGATAGTCTGCATGGAGCCCAGCTGCTTGCGGTACTCTGTCACCTCCACGCCGCCGAGTGCGTAGGTGGCAGGCGACATCTTGACATTGACTGTGACTTCGCCCGAAGCATCGATGAGGCGGCGCTTGGCCTCTTCGTAGCCTATGCAGGTAAAGAGTATCCGCAGGGTGTCGGCTTCGGGAGCGGTAAAGCTATAGCGTCCGTCGAGCCCGGTGGTGGTGCCTACGGCTTTCCCCTGCAGCTTGACAGAGACGAATTCGAGGGGTTCGTTGTTCTCATCGGTGACAAGACCGCTGATTTTCACGGGCCCCTTGGCTGCAGCCACGAGCGTGGCCACAATGGTGAATATGAGGAATAGTACTGTAAATCTTTGCTTCATCAGAGAATATAACGGCCTCTATAGGCAAAAAATTGCCACTGACGGCAAAATATCAGTCGTCGCAGAAGTGACGGAGCACGCGCCGGTAGGAGTTGAAAATCTTACTCTTCGACACGAATCCTACGTAGCGGCCGTTTTCAACCACCGGAAGATTCCATGCACCGGTATTGTCGAAGGTCTTCATCACTGTGTCCATGCTCTCCCCTATCTCGATTTTTGCCGGAGGTACCGACATGAAGGTGCTCACCACCATGCGCCGGTAGAGGTCGGGGCGGAACATGATATTGCGGATTTCGTCGAGGAGTACCACCCCGAGGAGCTCGCCCTTCTCGTTAAGCACGGGGAAGAGGTTGCGCTTGCTCTTGGCAATGGTGTCGACCATATCCTTTAGTGTCATTTCGGGCGACACGGGCAGGAAGTCGGTCTCTATCACATTGTTGATTTTCAGCAGCGTGAGCACGGCCTTATCTTTGTGGTGCGTGAGCAGCTCGCCACGCTTGGCCAGTCGCATGGTGTAGATAGAGTATGGCTCGAAGATCTTTATGGTGCCGTAGGAAATGGTGCTGACTATGAGCAGTGGCAGGAAGAGATCGTAGCCGCCGGTGAGTTCGGCCGTGAGGAAGATTGCCATTAGGGGTGCGTGCATCACGCCGCTCATCACTCCTGCCATACCGATTAGGGCAAAATTCTTGGTAGACAGCTCACACCATCCTAAATTATTGATGATAAAGGCGTAGAGGAAGCCGGTGAGGCAGCCTACATAGAGCGAGGGCGCGAAAGTACCTCCCACACCACCGGCGCCGTTGGTGGCCGACGTGGCGAAAGCCTTGGTGGCTATGACAAGGCCGATGAAGAGGGTGAGGAACCATACGGAGTTGCGGTCGCCGTAGAAAATTGAGCCGTTTACAATAGCCGAGGTGTCCCCCGCCAGCAGACTCACTATCGACCCGTAACCTTCGCCGTAGAGGGGCGGGAAGATAAAGACGAGGCCCGACAGGATGCAGCAGCCGACAAGCGTCTTGAGCCAGCGGTTCTTGAAGCGGCGGAAGAAATTCTCCATCATGTTCATCGCCCTTGTGAAGTAGAGCGATACAAATCCGCCGACTATGCCAAGCCCTATCACATAGGGGATACGCGAGGTGTAGAAACCCTCGGTCTGGGCAAAGAAGAATTCAAATTCGTAGCCGGTGTAGACGTAGGCAAGGGTCGTGCTCGTGATAGAGGCGATAAGCAGCGGCATCACCGACATGGTGGTGAGGTCGAGCATGAGCACCTCGAGGGTGAAAAGCATGCCCGCGATAGGGGCCTTGAAGATGCCTGCAATACCACCGGCGGCGCCGCAACCCACAAGAATCATCAGGATGCGCGGCGACATGCGGAACACTCTGCCCAGATTTGAGCCTATGGCAGCGCCGGTGTACACGATAGGACCCTCGGCACCGACCGAACCACCGAAACCGATGGTTACCGATGAGGCGATGACCGAAGTGTAGATATTGTGCTTCTTCAACCGGCTTTTCTTCTGCGAAATGGCGTAAAGCACCCGAGTGACACCGTGGCTGATGTCGTCGCGCACCACATATCGCACATATAGGGCGGTAAGTACCACTCCAATAGCCGGGAGGAGGATGTAGAGGTAGTTGCCCGACTCAAGATTCACTCCTGCGGTAAGCACCGTGGAAATGTAGTGGATGAGGAATTTCAGCACTATCGCCGCAAGACCGCTGCAGATACCTACAATGAGAGCAAGGAAAAGCACGAAGTTCTTCTCCTTGATGTGCTTCTCCCTCCATAGCAGGAAGGAGTAGAACCACTCGCGGGGGTTGCGGGATACTGATTTATGTATTTGGTCGGTATCTTCCATTTTCAAGCAAAATTCATTGGCCTCGGCCGCGGAGCACGGTGTTGACGGTGTGGAAGAGAATCTTCAGGTCCACCCCGAGCGACACATTCTCTATATAGAGCATATCGTAGGGGAGGCGTTCGAGCATCTGGTCGACATCGGCGGCATATCCGTACTTCACCATTCCCCACGATGTGATGCCGGGTCTTACCTGATGTAGCAGGGTTATGGCCGGATGACGCTCTACAAGCTGACGGAGATAGAACTCACGCTCGGGTCGCGGCCCGACAAGCGACATATCGCCCTTGAGTACATTCCAGAACTGCGGGAGTTCGTCGAGACGGTATTTCCGGAGTATGTGTCCGGTGCGAGTAACGCGTGGATCATCCTTCGATGCAAGTTCGGGGCCCGCCGACTCGGCGTCGGAGCGCATGGTGCGGAATTTGTAGATCGTAAAGGGTTTCTTGCGGTAGCCTATACGCCGCTGCCTGTAGATTGCCGGGCCGGGACTGTCGAGCTTCACCGCAAGGGCGAGTACGGCATAGACGGGCAGGAGCGCTATCAGGGCGATTGATGATACGAGGATATCGCCCAGCCGCTTGGTATTGGCCGCCCAGGGCGAGAGATTGGCGGCAGTGATATCGACAAGAGGCTCGCCGATGACCGACGACACGCGCGGGCGTGCCGCGAGCATACTGAAAAGGTCGTGGGTGACGAAAACAGGTATTTCGAGCGAATAGAGTTCGTTGAGGAGTGTGACCGTCGCAGCGAAATCGCGTTTGTCGGGGAGTACGAGTATTGCCTGAACATCGAGGCGGCGGCAAAGTGTGCGGAGATCACCGGAATCAAAACGGCGCAAGCCTCCAAGGCATTTCTCGGGAGTCCCTTCGGCCACATCGGTGCAGCCGATTATCGAAAGACCGGCCTTGAGGCACGATGATTTTATGCGCTCCAGCTGCCCGGCATTGTACTTGGACAGGCCGGTGACAAGCGTGCGCATACCGTTGCTGCCGTTGCGGGCACGTCGCGACATGACGGTCACCACCCACAGGCGCACGGTAGCCGTGGGCAGGAAAATGCAGAGCCAGAGCGTGACCATGAGCTCGTAGTTGGTCATACGCTCGGGGATATTGTCGTCGATGAGTACGGTAAAGAACACTCCTAACATGCCTAACAGCGACACCAAGGCGGCATTGAGCACTTCGTCGAGGCGCGACTTTATGAACGCGCCGGAGCGGTTGTAAGCGCCGGAGACGGCATAGATCGCCGTCATCATCAGCGGGATTAGGAACTGCCCGAAAAGCACCTGACGGCTCTGAAGGAAATTGCCCAGACTGCCGAAAAGAAGGGCTGCCGGGATAGTGAAGTAGCGGAGGATATTGAATACAAACCACCCTACGGCCACCGAGAGGAAGTCGCAGAGGGCATAGAGCGCACGCCTAAAGTTTATTTCCCTACCGGCGTTCAATCGCGTAATATTTTGAATAATCCGTTCTCCGACAGGCGCATTACTACCGACGGCCTGGTGTCGGCTGCCGGTTTCTCGTCGCAGCGCGAGAGGCACACATAGTCGACAGCCTCGAGGATTTCGGGAGAAATTTCTGCAAAGCATCGCGGAGCAGGCTGCCCGCTGATGTTGGCCGAGGTAGAAACGAGGGGCTTGCGGAACGCCTTGCACAACTCCGAGGAAAATTCTTCGGCCGTGAGTCGCACGCCTATAGTGCCGTCTTCGGGCAAGAGTTCGGGGGCAATGCCCGCACGCGCGTCGGGGTGGTCGTAGACTATGGTGGTGGGCCTTTCGGCATACTCGATCAGCTGATAGGCAACCTCGGGAATGCAGTCGACCGTACGCTCGAGCTGCGGGAGCGAACCCACGAGAGTGATCATGGCTTTGGCGTCGGCACGGTGCTTTATGGCGAAGATTTTCCGCACTGCCTCGCTATTGGTCGCGTCGCACCCCAGGCCCCAGACGGTATCGGTGGGATACAGTATCACACCTCCGCGACGAAGTGCCTCGACAGCCCCGCGTATATCGGCTTGATATTCAGGATTCATAGCACTTTGTGTTTTGGGGTCGTTGCCTGGAAATCCTTAAGATACAGCGGCGTAGAGTAAGCCGTGTCGATAAAGTCGCGTCGGGCGAATGCGCGCTCGGCAAGCGCTATCATATCTACTGCGAGCGCTTCCACTCCCGGCACGAAACGCGCCTGAGAATCGGAGGCAAAAACCTCCTGAGCCTTCTCTGCCCCGCTGCCGAAATAAAGTAGAGGTCGGCCGGTGCCTCGGAGCTCTGCGTAAGAGTCAGCGTCGAGAATCAGAGGCTGTGGCGCCAGCAGGGGGCGAAGGCCGAAATCGTAGGCGGCTGTATACACCTCCATGCGGCGCGCATCTACCATGGGAATGAATATCGAGTCGGGATCGATGTCGTCGGAAGAGAACATCACGCGCGTGGCAAGCAGCTCGAGGGTAGGAATGCCTATCATCGGTATATCGAGGGCGTAGGCCAGCCCTTTGGCCTCGCTGAGGCCTATGCGGAGGCCGGTGTAGCTGCCGGGGCCCATGCTCACAGCCACTGCATCGAGCTTCATGGAGTGCTCGCGTGCATGGTCGAGGCAATACTTCACGAAGTCGCTCAGCAACGCGGCATGATTGCGGCCGTCGAAATTTTCGCGGTGGGCAAGTATCATGCCTTCCGAAGTGAGGGCTGCCGAGCAGGTGGTGCCGGATGTCTCTATATTAAGAATCGTTGCCATTCACAATTAACTTTGTGGCAAAGATAGCAATTTTTAATCGAATAAAATGTACGCTCAAAGTTTTATTTTCGCCGATCGGGAGCCGACGCGCACAATATATACCCCCGGGGCAATTGCCGAAGTGTCGAACTCGGCAATTCCGTCGGAGGCAGAGACTGTGGAAAGTGTGCGGCCCGCAAGATCGTATAGCGAGGCAGTGAACTCAGGGAGCCCGCCTATCTCGGCCTGAAGCCGGTCGGTGCCCGTACGGCGGAGCACAAGCTCGCCGGGAGTCACTGCCGAGATGCCTATAAGCGAGGCTTTGCGGCGGAGAACCTCCCGGAGGCCTGCCGCAGCATCGAATTTCCCCGCTCCGAAAGCAAGAGGTTCGGCTTCGGTGAAGGCGTCTCTTACAGCCGTCGAGGCGATTATCTCGGCTACATCGGCAGCTTCGAGATCGGGGTCGGCTTCGAGCCAGAGAGCTATTGCTCCGGCCACGGCAGGCGACGACATCGAGGTGCCGTACGACCACCCCCAGTAGTCGGTGCGCCCGTTGCGCGCATTGGTTGCCACTATAATAGGACTCCCCTGGTGAGCTTCACAGTAAGGCGTTGAGATTGAAGATATAACCGATGCTCCCGGAGCGGCAACATCGGGCTTGCATCGGCCGTCGACAAGAATACCGCTCGACGACCAGGGAGCGATATCACCCACGGTCATCGTATTCGACATATCCACGTGGCCGCCGACAAGCTCGTCCCACTCGTTCCTTGTCACCCATGCTCCTACCGAAATAGCTCCGCGGGTGCAGCACATGGAGGATATGGAGAGTTCGCCTGTTCCCTCGGTCCAGCCGTCGACCCACAGCGAGCGCAACTCGGCGGTGATATCGGAAAGAGTGATATCTATGCGCTGCCCCGCTTCACCCTTGACAATAAGTCCGAGGGCAATGCGGCCGTACTGATTCGTCTCACGGCAGAGGGTCACATCGTAGATTATATAGTGGCACGGACGGCCGTTGGTATCGGTATTGGGTTCATAGTAAGCCGCCGCATAGCTGTTGGTATAGGCTTTCGAAAAACCATCATCGAAAGTCACTCCTTCGCTGTCCACTTCTTCGAGGTCGTGAGTGCCGAGGACAATGCCTTCGTCATCTTTCGGTACATCAAATGTAGAAAGCACTGTGCCCGTCATAGAGTCCATTACAACGAGTGAGAGGTCGAAAGAGCGTTTGTCGCCACTCCAGACAGCAATAGCGCCTTTCGATGTCCGCTGTGTCATCGAAGGCAAGAGGAAAGTGCGCAGCTCCGGGTCGTCGGCAGCGAGAGTCCGCGAAAGCGAAAGCTTACGGTCGCGGTAATTCCCTGCGGAAATCACCAGAATGGCGTCGCCCGCGGCAGCCGTAGCTTCATAGAGCGCCTCGGAGAATTCATCCGTGCCGTCGCGTGGACCGGCCATATCGGCTATCGAAAGATTTATCACGCAAGGCTTGCCTTCGCTTCGTGCATAAGCCGCTATCTGAGCCACACCTTCGGCGATATTGGCATCGTAGAGGTCGCCGCAGGCCACGGCGAGTTCGGCTCCTGTGGCGATACCCTTATAAGGACTCCCCGGATAATCGCCTGCCATGGTGCCGAGCACGTGCGTGCCATGGAAATTATCGGGATTCTCGGTGATGAAGGCATCTATCATTGCCGGGTAATCGTAAGACGTGTATTCACCGTTATCTGCCGTAAAGTGCCACACACGCGATATACGCGAGCCGTCGGTGGTTCGGAAGGACGGATTCTGAATGTCGAATCCGGTGTCGAAAAGTCCGGCCACTACGCCTTTGCCTGTATAGGTATACCCCTCAGCTTCAGGAAGAGAGGCTACTTTATCGGCGTTCATTCCTTTGCCTACAAGATCGTTGGTGGTGCGCAGCTCGCGGGCGAACGATACCCTACTCACACCTTTAGTATCTGCAAGACGTGCGAGAGCATCGGCGCTGCCCCGGGCTATGTAGAGATCGCCGGAGAGGGGTGAGAGTTCCACCTCGGGCACAAGTTCTTCAGGATAACCGCGGACAATGGCGCCAAGAGTGACCTCCGAGCGCGAAAGCGGACCGGCCATGCGGAGAGCGTGTCGCGAGAAGGGGTCGAGAGCCGTGCGCGCGGTTGCCGACAAAAGTGTGAGAGTCAGGAGTAGAAATAGATATTTTATTCGGAGAGTCATGGTCTTACAGAGAATTTGTTTCGGGGGTGGTGGAGAAGTATTTCCTCCCGCAGGCGGGTGTTGTCGAGGTGGAGATATATCTCGGTAGTGGCTATCGATTCGTGCCCGAGCATGGCCTGGATCGCCCTGAGGTTGGCACCGCCTTCGAGCAGATGAGTGGCGAAGGAATGGCGCAGGGTGTGCGGGGAGATAGTCTTGCGTATACCGGCACCCTCGGCAGCATCGCGTACTATCAGGAACACCATCTGACGTGTGAGATGCGCCCCGCGGCGGTTGAGAAAGAGATATTCTTCCTCGCCTTTTTTCACTTCGGCTCCCGAACGGCCGTGCTCTTCGAGATAGCGGCGGATGTAGTCGGTCGACGCCTCGCTCATAGGCACCATGCGCTCCTTCGAGCCCTTTCCGGTAACCATGAGATAGCGCTCGTCGAGCGACACACGGCGCTGCTCAAGCATGCATAGCTCGCTCACACGCAGGCCGGAGCCGTAGAGCACTTCGAGAATGGCGCGGTTGCGGAGGCCAAGGAGCGTGGAGGTATCGCAGGTGTCGAGCATGGCGGTAACTTCGTCGATAGAGAGGACTTCCGGAAGATGCTGTCCCGTCTTTGGGCCCTCGATGAATGACGAAGGATTTGCTTCGAGGATACCTTCGACTATAAACCACTTGTAGAGCGAGCGCACACCCGACACTACCCGGGCCTGCGTACGCGTGGCAATACCCATGTCGTGCATGGCGGCCACGAAGGCGTGGAGCTGCTCGGGGGTAGCTTCTACCGGAGAGGTGCCAGCGTCTTCAAGCCATTGGGCAAGGCGGTCGGCATCGGCAAGATAGCCTTCGCGAGTGTTGGGACTTAGGCCGCGCTCAAGCATGAGGAAAGCCTCGTAGTGAGGGCGCAGCTCCTGATATGACTGCACAGCCTCCGTCATAGCGTACCCTGCTCCACACACCGGGCGATGCGGTCGAGTGTGGCGTCGTTTTTATCCTTGGCGGGGTTGTAAGAACTCTTCAGGCTAACGCCGAAGAGTTTGCCGAATCCTTGCCAGAAAGTGGCGCGGAAAGAGCCGAGAAAGGCCTTTACAATGTCATAGCTCGACTGGTGTGTCTCGCGCTGGATGAGCTTGATAAGAACCTTGGCCTGGCGCTTGGAGAATTTTCTCAGCACAGGCTTATACTGTTCGAAGAGAGCGCTTTCCATTTCCTTGAGATATTTCTCACGCTCTTTCTTGGTGGGGAAGGTCTCGATATATTCGTAGGTCTCCACAAGCGTTTCGGCGATGAGCTTGGCATAAGGGAGGGTGAGCTTCACATCGCGCACGGTGCGCCAGTAGAATTCCTCCTCTTTCTTATCGCGGAAATGCATGGGAGGATACACGGTGAGCTCGCGGAGATGAATTACGAAAATCGAATCGCCGTCTTCGGTCATGCGCCATGCATAGCCGCGGTGATTGTTTCGCTTCAGTGTGGGTGTATTTTCCGCCTCGGCGCGCGCCTGCTCCACGGCCTCGGGAGTAGATGCCCGACCGTAGGCCACGGCCGAAATCAATATGATGAGTGTGAGGAGAATGTGCTTCATATAGTCAGAGGGAGAGAGACTGTGTCCTTTACGACAAAAAGAGCATCAAGCCTAAGACCGATGCCCTTTTGTGACTCCTACAGGATTCAAACCTGTAACCTTCTGATCCGTAGTCAGATGCTCTATTCAGTTGAGCTAAGGAGCCGTAGGCTTTTTGCCTTTTTGCGGTGCAAAGTTACCACTTTGTTCCGACCCGACCAAATTTTTAACTTATTTTTAGACTACCGGTGCGCATAGTCTACGCCAAACACAGCCCCTGCAAATGTAAGGGTTTCGCCGAAGGCGACAAGCACCGACGGATGAATTTCGCCCGAAGGCTCTACTACAAATCCGGCAATCAGAAGTCCCGCTCCGACTACTACCAGAAAGACGGCGCAAAGCAGTTGCCACCTACCCTTTTTATTACGATTCTCCATATCTTTTTTTCTGCAAAGATACGGCTGCGCCTTTCTGAGCTATTACACAATTTTACAGAGCATGATTTTTCGCACATCTTGCACGATACTCGACCGGCGGGATGCCATAGACTGCCGTAAAACTCCTGTGAAAGGAACTTAACGAGCCGAAGCCACTCTTTTTCGCCACATCACCCACCGATATTCCGGCATCATTCCTCAGCAGATCGGTAGCATACCCCAGACGGTAGTCGCGCACCATTTCGCTGAAACTTTTACCGAGGCCTTCGTTATATACCCGCGAAAGATAGGATCGGTTCAGAGGCAACCTGACGGTGGTATCGCTGAGTTTCAAGGCCGGATCGAGATATGGCTTGTCATTTTCAAACCACTCCTTCACCACCGCGGCGTATTCACTCATCCGCGGAGCAAGATGATCTTCGAAGTACGCAGAATGTACGGCCGGTTTTCTATCATCCACGCGAAGAGTGCTAAATCTCCTGAACCCTAAATCCCATAGACTCAGCACTCCCACTATTATAAGAAGTATAGACCGCACAATAAGCGCAGGCTCAGCACTCACCGTAAACTCCCACAGCAAGGACAGTGAAATGAGAATGAGGAGCACGAAGCCGACAAGACACTGTCGGCGCGCACGCGGATTAGCCGATCCCCTTATCCACGACAGCACTATCCCCGTACCGAACACAAGGTAAGCCACTATGCCAGTGTACATCAGCCACGGAAGCACCGATTCGTCAAGGTGAGTCTTGAGCGTCCTCAGCACATAGGGCACACTCCAGAGCATCAGGCCGATTCCGGCAGGAAGTGCCCTGGCGTTATGCAGATTACGGAGCACTATCAGCAATCCTCCCCACAGGCAGAGCAAGGCTGTAAAGGGAAAAAGAAAATAGAGCGAAAATTGTGCGAGAGAACCCATATCTGCTTAACCGGCGGGGATTTATCGGATTATTTTCTCCCACGCCTCATCGAATCGCCTTGCCACCAGATCGGCCGAGTTGTGCCGCTGCACGAATTCTACGCCGGTTCTGCTCATTTCCCTGAGACGGGCACGATCCTCCACAAGGGCGGTAAGACGTCGGTAAGTATCCTCCATATCGCGCGGGTCAGGATTGAACACCGGCCGGAGTTCTTTTTCGCCGATGAATGAATAGAATTCCTCCTCGCCGCCCGATACCGGCACCACACCCATAGCCATGCCCATAAGCGCAGTGGTGGCGGGAGTATAGGAATATAGCTGGTCGCACACGATATCGACACCCGAAAGAATTTCCTTAAACCTCTCGAGCGATACGTTTGGGGGAGTAACGATCTCTACTTCTCCGGGATGCTCCGATTCAAGCCTGCGCAGCATAGGAAGGAGAAGATCAATGCCTTTCTCGCCCCCGCGTCCCTTATGGGCCGAGCAAAGAATGCGCACGGGTCCGGTGGCCGACGGCACCCGGGGAGCAGGAAGATCAGATGCTTCGATAGGCACTCCCGCATAGTGTAGAGGCAGCGATGGGAAATTGGCGGCCACAACCTTGTGATATTCATAGAGTGCCGACACCACTCCGTCGAGCTGACCGTAGAAAGCCTCGGTATAGGCAGTCAGCGCCGGGTCGAGCCAAAGATGACGTTTGGAATTTTCAGTGAGCGACCAAGCCGTAGGCTTTCCCCCGACCTGCCACTCGGAGTATTCCACGGCCGGAGTTGCCGACGATAGATTGCGCACATAGAGGCTATCGGTACTCAGCGCCGACAGAGCCACGGCGCCATTGTCGCGCTTGAGCCTCCGCATGATGCGCTCTAAAAGCTTAGGCTTGAGGTCGATGAAATAAGGATCGCGCACTTGCACAATGTCGAAGCCTTTAAGACGGCCTGAGAGCAGCAACTGCGTCTTAGCATAGAGATACGCTCCCCCGAGACGTGAATGATAGCGCGTAAGATCGATATCGCGGGGAGCCTTGAGCCACGTGCAGCCGTCGGAGGCCACGGTCACGTCATGTCCTATTCGCCGCAGCCCCTTGGCCAGAGTGGCATGATAGTTGGAGTAATCGCCGAGCAACAGTACTTTCATAGCCACTTACGGTTTTTGATTCCATAGTACCACCCCTGAATCAGCCAAAGAAGCGCCTTGGGCGACGGGGCTGCCGACCGCACAGCCAGTAAGGGCAGACGCACCAGTGCCTTCAGAGGATTCTGCGTACACACGGCATAAGCGCCCTTCGTGCGCAGCATCGGAGCCTCGGCAGCACGGCGCACCGAGGTCGTGGGGCCCGGATGTACGGCGCAGTCGAAAGCGCGGAAACGCCCCTTGACGCCCGCGTGAAGAAGATGCCACACAAAGAGATTTTCCTCGGCGGCACAGAGATAAGGCGCGCCGATTCCGGCAAGAGGTGAGAAGCGTACACCGCTCGACTGCAGCACACTACGGCGCACGGCAATCTCGAACGACACCGGCTCATAAAATCTGAAGGGAACGGCGAGGTCGTGGGCGTCGGGCGGATACACCTGCCCTTCGTCTCTTACCGACCGGAAAGTCAGCAACCCCAGATCGGAATCTGCCGAAAAATTATCAATTATCGCACGCAGACCCTCCGCGTGAAAAGAAAGGTCATCGTCGGCGATAAGGAGATAGGGAGCCGTCGATGCCTCGAATGCACTGTTTCGGTTATTGCTCAGGCCTTTACCGGGAGAGCTGACTATCTTCACATCCTCACGGTCCGACAGCGCCCCCGGGATATCATCTGCTGCAAGCTGCCACGATATGAGGTATTCCACGCCTTCAACCCGTGGGAGACCCGACGGGACGATACGCCGGATACCCTCTCCGCAGGTACACACGAGCACCTGAAGCAGCACCGGAGCAGAAGAACTATTGGCCGACAACTCCGTGTTCGTGAAGGATTTTTTCAAGTTCGTCGGCAACTTCTTCATACGGCCAGTCGTTGCGGTTGGAGAAAATCAGATACACCACCTTTTGATCAGGATATATAGCTTCCGCAGCCACAAAACCGCCGCGGGTGCTACGATGATACAAGCGTGTGCAGCCGTCGAAATCGCCCGACACATTCACGCCGAGGCTATAGCCTTCACCGGCCTTACCGGTGTTCACCATAGGTATTCGCATCGTCGAGCGGACACGTTCATCTATCACCTCTCCGTTGGCGAGGGCGGCAAACCACTTGATGAAGCTCTCAGGACTGATAAAAAGACCACGGTCGGCACGGGTAAGGAAGAAAGGCGCCTCGCCATAGTCATATTCCTCCCAGCGGCCGTCATTGCTCCGGTAAACGGCGGTGGAGCTTTCACCCTCGGCCTTGCGGTAGGCGTGAGCCATGCCGGGGGCAAGAGTTCCGCGAGGCGAGAAAGTGAATCCCGTAGTAACTCCGGCGGGCGCGAAGATGTATTCCTTCATATAATCCTCGAACGGCATTCCCGACACCTGACGTATTACCTCAGCCAGAAGCATATAGGGCGGATCCTGACGCTCAAACCCTGTGCCCGGCTCGAATTTCAGACTGTCGACACTCCCCAGGAATCGCGTAAGCTCCTGCTCGCGTCCGTAGGTCATATAGTCTTCATCATTGCCAAACATCGATGCAGTCTGCTCTACATATTTCTCCCAGGCCTCCTCGCTATCGGGACGGTTGTCGGGGATACCTGAAGTGTGGGCAAGAATATGGCGTAGAGTAACCGGCCCGAACACATCTTCCGGCAACTCGGGGAAATATTTCGTTATTCCGTCGTCAAGCGAGAGTGCACCCTGCTCGGCAAGTTTCAGAAGAGCTACAGCCACAAAAGTTTTGGTGGCCGACGCCACATTCAGAAGGGTCTGCGGCGTCATGTCTTCATCTGTGTCAAGACGGGCTTTTCCGAAAGAACGGCTGTAGATCACACTGTCGCCGATCGACACCATTGCCACTGCTCCCGGAGCATTATCGGGAAAATATGGCTCAAGAAGCGAGTCGAGAGGCGCGTGGATTTTATATACATCGTTATCAGATCCTCCGCAGGAGGCTGTTCCCAAGAGTGCTATCAGGGTCACGACGGCAATTATCGCCGTGGTAAAAGATTCATACTTTTTCATCGCGGTGCAAAATTACACATCCGCGCCCCAACGGCCAAGACCGCTACTCTTTTTTCTCAGCAAATTATCACATTTGCGACTGATTTGTAATTAGAACACGCAGCTGAACGAGAATCCGAAACCTCCGTGAGATACCGTAGGCACAAGCGACGATACTATCTCGGGCTGCTTTCTGCCCATGTGCAGACGGCGTTCGGGGTTACCGCGGAACAGATCCACTACCTCATTCACGGGGTCGATAAGGAATGCTACTATATTACCTACTACCGGCGAGCCGAAAAGGCGGTAATCGTTGCTGACGATGTGGCGCTTCAGGCGGTAGAAGCCCTCGCCGATAGCACTGCCGACAAGCGGAGTGACGAAAATATCCTGAATCGACGGACGCTCCATACATGCCTCGATACCGAACTCCCAGCCGATGGTCGACACACAGGCCGAATAGAGAAGCGACTGATAGAAATTGAATCCGCACGTACGCGCGGCCATGAAGTAGACGGCGCCGGCGTAGGGGTGAAGCACATAGTTGAAGATAGGATTATCCTTATCAAAACAAGGACCTTCCTTGATCACATTATTGTACCAGCGTCTGTACCAGGGATCTTTCTGAAGCTCGGCACGGTTCCACGACGTGGCATCTTCAGGCAGGCACTCAAGCACTACCAGTGTGCCCACGTATGCAGTGGCGAGTACCGACGAATTCACCCAAAGACGGGGCCAGTCGTTCGACTTCGTCGTCAGCGAGGCCGGTAACTCATATATCGAAATCTTGCCGGGGCGGGCTGTGGGTAGCTCGACGGCGCTTATATCTTCAATAAAAATGGAATCGGGAGCCGACACTTCTGTCTCGGTACCGTATAGCTGTATCTCACTTATCGTTTCTACAACAGGATCTTCCTCGGCTTCGGCACCCAATACGGTGGCCATAGCCAACAGCGGCAGGAAGATAGATTTCTTAAGGGTTAACATAATTGATCGAATTTTGGCAATGAATAAATAAATACTTGAATCACGTGGTATATTTAAAACAACAGAAACTAAGAAATAGGTCGGTCCCTAAATACAAATTTCCCATATTTACCAAAAAATGCGATAATTCGCCTGACACCATTTATAACTTTGCGCCTTCACTAATTCATTTATTTTATGCTTGTTATACTCGACAATGGCCACGGCGCCCAGACCCGCGGCAAGCGAAGCCCCGACGGTACTCTTCTTGAATGGAAATGGTGCAGGCAGATGTCGCGCCGGATAGAATCACGGCTCAACGGCTTAGGTATCCGCACCGAAATTCTCGTGCCCGAAGACCGCGACATCCCTCTTTCAGTCCGCTGCAGGAGGGCAAACCTCACTTCCGCAGCCAATCCCGGCGCAATACTCTTATCTATCCACAACAATGCCGCAGGCGACGGTACCCGCTGGCTCGACGCAAGCGGCTGGTGCGCATTCGTTTCGCACAATGCCTCACAGGCCTCACGCGCCCTGGCTTCGATCCTCACCCAAGAAGCCCATAAAGCAGGCCTCAGGGGCAACAGAGTCACCCCACCATGCGGCTACTGGAGTGCAAATCTTGCCATTTGCCGCGACACGGTCTGCCCCGCCGTACTTACCGAAAACCTTTTTCAGGACTGTCGTGCCGACGCAGCCCTCCTCCTCTCTGAGGAAGGGCAGCAAATCATAGCAGACGTGCACGTCAATGCCGTATTGAAATATTTCAAGTCGCTGCAATGAAGTCATCAACAGCTCTTCTCATAGGTGTGGCGGCCGGATTCATTGCCGGGAACCTCCTCGCCACCCCGCATAAAAACGAAAAACCGGCTTACACTACCGTGCTCACACGCATCGACACGCTACACATAGTCCGGCCGGAGACAGTCTTCGTCAGGCAGCTCTGCCGGATAGTCGACCGGCTACCAGTAGCAGACTCTCTCGGCGACTCAGCCGAAGTCGAAGTCCCAATCTCTCAGTCGGTTTACAAGGGCGATTCTTACACAGCCTATATCAGCGGATATCGCCCCAGGCTCGACAGCATCGACATTTTCAGGCCGGTAAACACCGTCTTCTCCGCCACCGAACCACCAAAAAAACGCTTTGCGCTCGGACTCTCGGCAGGATATGCCGCTACGCCTGCAGGATTGCAGCCTTACGTCGGCATCGGCATCACGCTGAAACTGTGGGAGTTCTGATTTAAAATTGATATTTTTCAATTTTTATTCTCAATTTTTCTTGACAAATCAATTTTTGCGTTGTAATTTTGCATCAGAAAAATCTTAGAATAAAAATCCGAGCAATGAAAAATCTTACCAGAGCACGCAACAGCGAATTCATTCGCCGATGTATCCAAATCTATCAACGCGACCTAAAGAGCGGCATCACTCCTGTGCTCGACGACATCGTCGACCGCGCCATAGCCATGCAGCCCCACTCTCACTACGTAGCGTTCGACTCAGCATCCAAGCGCCTCCACGCCATAAACAAAAGAGGAATGGAAAACGTGGTAAACTCGCCACTGGCGCAGCAAATGTGGTCGGAAATAGCCGCACAGGTCCAGCAGACAATGGACTCACGCAATTGCAAGTCGTTCGACCGGGCACTATCTTTCGTCCTCAACTTCTGCCGCCCCTCCCGATTCTACATTACCCGCGACACAGCCCGTCGCATTGCACTACCCTATTTCATAACTACCGTCACGCTCCGCAAGGAGGTGTCAGACAGAGTCTAAACCCATGACAACAACTATCGCACTTTCTATCGACCGCATTCTCGAAGCCGTAAATGCCGAAGCCGCTCTCCACCATTATCTTTCGCCCGAAAAATTCCCGCATGTGCTCGGCCGGGCAAACTCTCCGGCACTCCGCACCCTCGCGCGCCGCTGTGCCGCACACATTGTCTTCGATCTAATTCCCTTCACAACAGGCACAAACATACTCGACTCCGACGCCCCCGATGTGATAACTATCGACTTCGGCATCCCTGCCGAGAGCCCCGGACTTCGCGAAAGCCTCGAGAGCGTTCTGGTAGAGTTCCTCCTTGCGGCTGCGTGGTCGGGTCACGACGCACCGCTATCCGAGCTGCACCACCGCTCGGCACAGAAAATGATAAAGACTATAAGACACAGGCTATCAGGACGCCCCGGCCGCATCGAACCGGCCGCTTAGAGCTTGTCCAATAATATATGTTAACGCTGAGGCGGTCAGCCATTGAGCAGATTTGTTCGAGTGA
>CAYYQS010000033.1:0-18473 GCA_964472555.1 uncultured Bacteroides sp. | reverse complement strand
GTCCTTGTCTATGCCCGCGATAATCTTCAGCAGCGAAGACTTACCCGAGCCGTTAAGACCGATGATACCGATTTTGGCGCCATAGAAAAAAGACAGATAGATATCTTTAAGCACCTGTTTCTGGGGCGGATAGATCTTGCTGACGCCCACCATCGAAAATATTACTTTCTTGTCGTCTGCCACGAGTCTTGGTATTGTTGTTTCTTAAAATTCAGAATTCAAAGTCCTCAGCGACGTTTCACCGAGGGGGCATAGCGCACGGGGTAGTCAGTCCGCGTCTTGCCCGTAACGATATCATTGAGTTTACGCCGTATCAGCTGGCGGCGGATACCCGAGATATGGTCGATAAACACCTTTCCTTCAAGATGATCGCACTCATGCTGAACTATACGCGCCAGAAATCCCGAAATCTCCTCTTCATGCGGATTCATGTCCTCGTCGAGCCAGCGCAGCCGGATATGTTCCACTCGGGGCACATCTTCCGAAATTCCCGGAAGACTCAGGCACCCCTCCGGGCGCGACACCTTCTCTCCCTCAAGCACTTCCACCTCAGGATTCACAAGAGCGAACTTGCGTCCCTGACACTCGGGGAAAGCCTCTCCTACGGGGTCTGCATCGATTACAACAAGACGGATATTCTTTCCTATCTGAGGAGCCGCCAGACCTACGCCTTCCGACTCATACATCGCTTCAAACATCTCGGCCACAAGTTCCTTAAGTTCCGGATAGTCGGCCGGTACCGGGTCCGACACTTTCCGGAGCACCGGATGACCGTAGAGATAAACGGGGAGTTTCATATCTTAATATCGTTTCAATATCTTACTTATATTCATCATACTGGCGGCTCGCCAGAAAATCGTTGAGAATAATGGTTGCCGAAATCTCATCCACCAGAGCCTTGTCGCGTCGTGCCATTTTGCCAAGCCCGCCGTCGATCATTGCCCTATGTGCGAGCACCGACGTAAACCGCTCGTCAAAAAAAACAACAGGCACATCGGGGATCTCCTTCTGAAGCCTCCGTATACCCGGTGTCAGAAACCTTGTCGACTCCGACGGCCGCCCCTGCATGTCGCGGGGCTCGCCCACCACTATAAGGTCTATTCCGTTGGCCCGCCGGTATTCCTTCACAAAGTCCACCAACGAAGCCGACGCTACAGTGCCTACACCCGACGCCACGATTCTAAGTGGATCAGTTGCTGCAAGGCCGCAGCGCTTACGGCCGTAATCGATGGCAAGAATTCGTCCCATTTTCAATCGCAAAATTACAAAAAAAATCCCAAATCACATAATAATCAGCCACCCGCCTCTCCCTTGGCGTAGACCAAAGGCAAGGCGGGTGGGAAAATATTCGTCTGAGGCAGATATCAGACTGTGAGGATTTCCTTCTCCTTCACAGCGAAGATATCGTCGATTTTCTTCAGGAATTTATCGTGAATCTTCTGCACCTGATTTTCTGCATCCTTCTCTGCATCTTCAGGCATACCCTGCTTCACAGCCTTCTTAAGGCCGTCGATAGCGTCGCGGCGGGCATTGCGCACCGACACCTTGGCATTCTCGGCCTCTGCCTTGCACTGCTTCACGAGCGCCTTGCGGCGGTCTTCGGTCAGAGGGGGAATGGCCAGACGGATCACCTCGCCGTTGTTTTCCGGAGTGATTCCGACTTCCGAATTGATGATAGCCTTCTCAATAGCTTTAAACATCGATTTTTCCCACGGTGTGATGGCGATGGTGCGGGCGTCGGGCACTGAGATATTGGCCACGTTCGACACCGGCACCAGCGATCCGTAGTATTCCACGCGCACGCCGTCGAGAATCTTGGCATTGGCCTTACCGGCACGGATGCGTGCAAGTGTTTCGTCGAGATAGGCCACGGCGAGTTCCATTTTCTCCTCTGCCGGGGCGATATAGGTCTTGGGGTCTGTCATTTGTATGGTAGATTTTATTAATTTGCAATAAGAATCAGCCGTTTATCAATACACCAGCGTACCGATAGGCTCTCCTTCTATCACCTTGCGGAGATTGCCCGGGGTATCCATATCGAACACCACTATCTTCATCCCGTTCTCTCGGCACAGTGTCGTAGCTGTGAGGTCCATGATCTTAAGCCCGCGGTTATAGATCTCATCGTAGGTGATTTTATCGAACTTCGTTGCCGTAGGATCCTTTTCAGGGTCGGCGGTATAGATACCGTCTACGCGCGTACCCTTGAGCATTACGTCGGCACGAAGCTCTACGGCGCGGAGTGCCGAAGCAGTGTCTGTGGTAAAGAACGGATTGCCTGTACCTCCGGCAACAATCGTCACCTTTCCGTCGGCAAGACTCTCAAGGCCTCGCGCAGGGCTGTAAGGCTCCCCGATAGGGAACATTCCCACCGACGTAAGCACGCGGCAGCCGCGGCCGATGCTTTCGAGCGCCGAGCTCAAAGCCAATGAATTGATTACCGTTGCGAGCATGCCCATCTGGTCGCCCTTCACGCGGTCGAAACCCTTGGCGGCTCCCGAAAGGCCACGGAAGATATTGCCGCCACCGATCACTATTGCCACTTCTACACCCGAAGCTGCAAGCTCGTCGATCTGGCGTGCGTATGAGCCAAGACGCTCAGGGTCGATACCGTAGCCCTGATGTCCCATGAGAGACTCCCCGCTAAGCTTGAGGAGTACGCGATGATATTTTGGTTCCATAGAATTTTCGTTTTGGGCAAAGTTAGCTATTTTTTCCCGAATACCGCTATTATTATCAAAAAAAAGAGAGCGACTCACGCTCTCTTCTTCTCTATTATCATTTATTCATTTTTGCATACCGGTCGCGCTCCTGCTCAAGGCGCTCGAGATAAAAATCAGGATTATCAAGATATACGTGAGGTGCATATATATCATTCAGATTTACCTTTTCGCCGAAAGTATCGCGGAAAAGCTCTATAAGCCAGTCGTACGCCTCAACGACAGAGTCAAATCCGAGATCCTTGCCGTCGTTGAACTGCAGAGGAGCGGACTTCTCATAGAATCCTACTTCGAGATCCTCGCCTCCATTACCGGTGCGTCCGCCGTAATATTTGCTGACGTATGAGAGAATCAGTGATGTATCATCTGCAGATAGAATACCGTATTTTCTTCCGTCGAGTGTCAGGGTATAGTCCTCGGCATTTACTGCGAAGGGTCGCACGGCGTAGACTTTGTACTCCTTACCAAGAGTCGTATTTACGGCACTCAATGCCGTCGCAAAAGCTGTCGGCCCGGTAGAAGAACTGAAAAGCTCAATTGGGTTCCACACCTTTCCGTCGCGCATCACAATCGGTGTTGGTATCGAAGATTCAAATCCTACATATTCATCAGTGTCGAGTTCCCACTTACCCGCAGTCAGATCGTCTTTCCTGTATAGCGAGAAGTCCACACAAGTATAAGTAGCATCCTCAAGCGCAGCCTCATAGCGGCTGAGCACTTCAAAGTCTACCTTTCCCTGCACCATTTCTCCCTTTTTCACAGGATTGAACTTAGTGACGCTCGCAGGCTCGTCGCTACACGAAGTGACGAACAACGCACACACAAGCGCGAGAACTGACATTGCATTCTTGATCATTTTCATAGCTGTATCTTTTTCTTTTCTGATGCAAATATAGCCGATTCAATCCAATATACAAAATTCCACAGCTATTTTTCCAAAAATCAGGCATCAGCCTCCCTGCGTTCCGTCCCTTCCGGAGGATATTGCCCCGGAGTGCATCCGAACATCGCCGAAAAACACCGCGAGAAGTACGACGACGAACTGAAGCCAACCATATACATCACCTCGCTCACCGAGAATTTTTTCTGCTCGAGCAGCATCGCTGCCTTACGAAGACGCATCTGCCGGATGAAATCCACAGGAGGAACCCCGGCGTACTTCTTGATGAGACGATAGAGTCCCTTCGGCGCTATATCCACACTCCTGCACACGAAGTCAACATTCAGATCCGGATTCGAAAGATTATTCTCTATCACCTCCGTTACACGCGCAAGCTGCCGTTCCGAAGCACTCTCCTCAGGCATCGGCGCAGCTTCCTCCGATATCTGAGGTATGCGCACACCCGCCGCCCTGCGCTTCTCTATGAGCTGCATCACCTTAGCTTTAAGCACCGGAGTGTCAAAAGGTTTACCCATAAACGCATCAGCTCCCGCATGTATACTCTCCTTCTGGAGAGCAGGACTATCGTTGGCTGTGAGCATCAGTATCTGAACGCCCGCCATAAGAGTATTGCTCCTCAGGCGGCGGCACATCTCCATGCCCGACATCTCTGGCATCATCTCATCCGCGATCACCACGTCGGGGCGGAAACCCGCTGCAACGGCAAGTCCCGCCTTACCGTTATATGCTATCGAGCAATTGCATTCCGGCGAAAGTACCGACGCAATAAAAGAAGCTATCGAGCTGTTGTCATCCACAATCAGAACACGAGGTCGGCGGTCTGTTGTCTGGGCATCTGTCGCCTGCGAGGCGCCACTCTCCTCCTCCACATCACCCGGTCCTACGGGGAGTCGGAGACGGAAAGTTGAACCCTGATCCACTTCACTCTCCACGCTCACCGAGCCACCGAGCAGCTCGGCATACTTCCGCACAAGATAGAGTCCGATACCTGTACCCTCTCTATCGCCCGCCGTTCGAGGCGAGCGGTAAAGGCGCTGGAACACAAGCGACTGCTCTTCGCGTGGAATACCCACTCCGTCGTCGCTCACATCAATGGTGAAAAAATCATTGTCAGGGGCTACGGTAAGAGCTATCGTCGAACCTTCCGATGTATATTTTACCGCGTTCGACAGAAGATTCGACAGCAGCGACTCAAGCTTAACAGCATCTATACGCACGTAGATATGCGCTTCCGGGGCCGAGAACACAAAGTGACGCTCCGAACCCGTTCCGCGGCGGTAACTGTCGAAAATATCACGGCAGAACGCAACAGCATCTATCCGTGAATAGATCAGCATACCGTCGCCCTGAAGCTCCATGCGGTTCATCTCTACAGTCTGGTGTATCAGGCTGTTGAGCTTTATGGCGTTTTTGTAGGCCGTGTCAACATCAGTCAGCGTTTCAGCCTCGCTCTCGCCCGTGCGTATCTTGCTCAGGGGCCCTATGATCATCGAAAGAGGCGTCTTGAGCTCATGCGAGATATTGGCCAGAAAGAAAAGCCGGTTTTCTACCGTGGCAAGCACATTGGCACGCTCCAGTTCCTCAAGTTTTCTTCTCTGCTTGCGACGCAGAAGGTAGATCAGCAGCACGACCGCTCCCATTCCGCCAAGCAGATATATCGCCACGGCAACCTTACCGAGATACCACGGATACGCCACCTCAAGCTGGAGTGTGCACCGGCTCGACTCCATACCTGCCACTGCCATTTCCAGAGTATGAGTCCCCGACGGAAGCGAGGTAAAGCTCACTCGGTTTGACCCCTCGGGAAGCAGTTGCCACGTATTCTCGCCGTCAAGACGGTAGCAGAAGCGGATATACCGCCCGGGAGAAAACTCCGCTGTAGAGATATCAACATTCACAAAGCGGTTGTCCGACATCAGTGGCACCCACATTTCATCCGACGCCTCGATAGTCTCGCGTCTATCTCCGTCGACTACAGTTACCCGCGCGATATATGTCGGAGTCTGAGCCGCAAGAAGACGCGACGGCTCCACTACAACTATCTCGTCGGCGGCTCCGAGTACAGCCTTATAGCGTGATTTGTCGTAATATATCGCCGTATAGTTTTTCGACGGAAGCGCAAGCAGCGTGGGCTCAAGTGTCGACGTATCAATCGAAAAGACAGCTCCCGACGTTGCTACCCACAGCTTTCCCTCTACCATAGCCATGGCTCGCACCGTCTCATCGCCGGTACCGAAGGGGAAGCGAACCACGGCATCTTCCTGCACCGTTCCGTCCGGGCCAATCCGCACCACACCGCCATAGAAGCCGCACCACACTCCGCCCGAATCATCCGGGCAGATCATGGCGGGTTCCTCCCCCGTGGCTCCTTTGAGCGACACACGGCTCACCTCCATGCTGCGGGCGTCGATTCGCGAAAGTGCGGTATCCCGGAAATGAAGTACCCACTTGTTTCCCGCGGCGTCGCTCACAAGCTGCCCTATAAGATCGTTGGCAATGGCACCCCCGCTCGTAGAGTACACACTGTCTGCCGTATGATTCACACCCTCGCCGCGGAAAGCTGCAAGCTTCTCTCGGAATATTCCACCGAGATATCCGGCTATCCATATCGTACTGTCAGCCTCATCCTCTACAACGCCATAAGCCCAGTTGGCATTCAGCCGGTGCGTCCGGTCAGAAATGCGATGATTCACAAAGAGTCCGGTCTTAGCATCATAGATATTGATACCGCCGTCTGTTGCAACACGCAATTCTCCGGAGCGCGACTCCGAGATATCCCTCACACGGCTATGTGATAGATCATACTCGCCGCCGGGAACATACCACCTCGGCCGGGCACTTCCGTCGAGACGGATTATACCGTTCGAGCCGCCAAGCCAGAGAATCCCGCGGCTGTCACGGCGCATGCAGTACACCTGCTGTCCGGCTCCGCTGCCGGTAAGGTCCGCTATCGAATAAACTCGCACTGGTGAACCGGGGTCTACGATACTCACCCCAACCTCCGTGCCACACCACAGGTTACCCGATGCATCGGCACGAAGAGCCCACACCACATTCGAGGCAAGAGAATACGGCAGGCGCGCATCGTGCCTGAATGCCGATGCAGTGCCGTCGTCCGACAGGGTCACAAGCCCGTGATCCGTTCCGGCCACAAGCATTCCATAGGTGTACACAAGTGATTTCACCGTATTCCCTGCCAAGGCCGGAATCTCCTTCACGGCTCCGCTCACAGGGTCATAGAGCAGAAGGCCACTCTCAGTTCCGAAATAAATTCCCTCGCCTCCGGCCTCCTCTATCATGGTATTTACGAAGATATTTCCCGAAGGCGAAGAGTACCCTCTGAAAACAACCGGTTTAAATTCGCCGGTCTCAGGATCGACGTACACAGCACCGTCGTAGGTTCCGATATAGATCCTGCCTGATCGCGATCGAAGCATACTGTACACCGCCTTATGCGGTAGTCGCGAAGTATCGTCGCTAATCACACCGTTTGCCAAATCATAGCACAAAAGACCGGATAGCGAACCTATCCGAAGTTTATTCCCGTCAATAAGAAGCGAGCGGATCTCGCGTAGAGGACATTCTTCCATTCGCACCACTACGCCGCTCGAAGGGTCGAGACGGAAGAGACCATCGTTACATCCCACATACACATCACCCTCCTCTCCCTGCACCATGGAGTAAACCTGAGCCTTGAAGTTATAGTCGCCCCACCGTGCCGGATACGACTGGTAGCCATTGAATTCAAACAGACCAGATGTCGAACCAATCCAGTTACGCCCCTCATTGTCGCGGAAGATATCGAACACCGCCCGCGCCGTGCCGTCGATCGAATAGTTGAACCAGCACAGGCCCTCCCCCGGCTGGAATGCCTGAGCGCTCCATGCGGGCAACAAAAGGAGGAATGCCAATATCCCGAGACAGCGTCTCATTTCACCCTCGACAGATCAGTCCCGGCAGGCACCTGGAACATCGACAGCCCGAACTCACCCACTATCGCATACACATGGTCGAAAATATCCGACGCGATTCCCTCGAATGGAGTCCAGTCGACATTCGCTATAAAGAAATAAAGCTCGAGAGGCAGTCCCGACGGTGTCGGGTCAAGCTGTCGCACTATAGTAGTCATCGAATGATTCACCTGCGGATGCCCCGCGAGGTAGCGCGCAAGATATTTGCGAAGAAGCTGAAGATTCACCACCTTCCCCGCATCCGCCACATCGATTCCTTCAAGCCAACCCTTGGCGGCAAGCGATTCAAGCTCATCATTTCCGAGAAAACGTATCGAATTCACGTCGATATAAATCGCACGTGTCACACGTCGGCCTCCCGAATTGCGCATCGGCTGATAGTTGCGGAACGACGACTTTATAAGCGTATACGGCGGAATCGTACTCACCGAATTATCCCAGTTCTTGATCTTCACCGCCGTCAGAGTCACCTCAAGCACCTCGCCGTTCACATCATTTGCCTTAGTCTCTATCCAGTCGCCGCGCCGAAGCATATTGTTAGCCGTCAGCTGTATCGAAGCAACGAGGCCCAGTATCGTATCCTGAAAAACCAACATCAGCACAGCCGCCGAAGCACCAAGAGCCGCCAAGATCACCGTCGGACTCTTCCCGATGAGAATACTCAGCCCCACGATCACACCGAACCCGATGAAGATAAGCTTGATCATCTGGAAGATACCCTTCACTGCATACATCTTGAGCTGCGGGCGCTTCAGAAACGCATAGTAAAGATTCCCCGTAACGATCACAAGAATACGCACCACTGCCCAGAGGATATACAGCGACGTAAGCGCCTCGAGCCAGTGCATCGACTCCGCAGTCTCGCCGAAGAGACCGGGTATAAGCCACTTGACAAGCACTGCCGGAGCAAGCTGCGAAACAGCCCTCAGCAGCCGGGGATCTATCAGATCATCATCCCACTCCGTAGGCGTCCGCAGAATCACCCGCTCCAGTAGCTGCAGTATCAGCTTGCACAGATGATACGCAAGCACCGACACCGCACCGATACAAACAAGGAGCACCACATTGATTGCAGTTCCCGAAAACGCACCCGTGATATGTTCATGTAAAAAGGGCCTTACACTCTCAAGCATAGCTTTTTCTGTTTAGTTTATTCTTTTGCAAAACTACGAAATATTTTTGCAAAAGTCAAACCAGACACAAAAGCTATTGAGCAGAAGCCACCCCAAACCCTGCCGATATAAATTGAAGCAGCGGTGCAAGGCCAGTAATCCAATAGTAGAAGCCATGCACACCGCTCCGCATACGGTAATCCAGCGCAACCCCGCGGCTCCGCATAGCAAGGAAAAACGCCACATTACCCTCGCAGAAAAAGTCATTATCCCCGCAGTCGGCATACCACCGCGTGGATTTAAGCCTTTCAACCTCCTCTGCAGTGGCGTTCTCCACAAAAGCCGTCGGATTATTGCGTATCAGCGAGTCGCCGTAGTCCTTGTCTGAGCGCGCCATAGTGCTCTGCTCAGGCTTCCCCAGAATACCGCTCATACTCCCCGCAGCTCCATAGAACTCGGGGTAACGTTGAGCATAAGCCACAGCACATTCGCCGCCCATCGACGGCCCCGCAATAGCCCGGTGCCCTCGGTCTGCTATCGTCCGGTAAGTAGCATCGACAAGCGGAATAAGCTCCTTATGAAAATAAGCCTCATAGTCCCACCCCTGCACCGAGAAAAATCCCATATGCCGACCCAGATGATGCTCATTCTCACCGCTCGCATCAGGAAGCACCACTATCATCGGCTGAATCATCCCCGACCGTATAGCATCATCCATTATCTGCCTAAGCTGACCCGTCTCCGTCCATGTACGGTCCGTTCCTCCCGCATGGTGAAGAAGATACAGCACCGGATACCGGCGCCCCGAATCCTCATATCCCTCAGGCAGATACACCGTAAACGTTTTCTCACACCCCAATATCTCGCTCGACATGCTGCAGCACCACACATCCCCACCGGGAATAAGCTTCCCCATGGCCGACTCTATTTTCTGCTGCGATAGTATATTACTCATAGTTGAATCTTACGTTTTATAATTAACGCTCCCCACACACTCCTGGTTTACTCATTATCCGCCCACGACATACCGAACCCACTTGAAATCGGTAATTTTTGAAAATTAGAATTTATCCCTCTTCTTCTTTTGTATTTCAAAATTTGTCATTAACTTTGCAATCATACTGGTAACCAGAAATATGCACCATTTGATTAATTCAACATTGGAATATGGAAATAACCAAACCGCAATATGAATATGCACTCAATCGTATTGAGGAGCTTTTGCCTCTGGTCACCGACGAAACTCCGGCAAGCGATAAAAATGCCGTTGAACTTACCATTGTCTCTGATGTAGTTGAAGCATACGAAAAAATTCATTATCCTATTGCAAAATCCACTATTGGTAAGCTGAGCAGCATTTTTATAGAATAAATAATATTTAATGTAGTATCAATCCAATTTGTTGGATCTTTTTATCAATCGAGTCTTGCAAATTTATAGCTCTTTCAATTTCTACATTTAAAGCTTTAATAGCATTGCCCAACTCCTTGACATCTTTAATATTTTGCATAAATCTTGAAGAATATAAATTAGACATGCTCTCATAAGCTGATTCTGACTCAGGATTCAACGGAACCATTGGCGTGATTTCATTAAATCTGTTTAAGAAGAATGAATTATAATCAGGCATATAATTGTTTAATATACAACTATATAAAAAATGCTGAATTCGTGTAGCATATTGTTTTATATTGGGAGTTTTTTGATATGAACTTAGCAGCGTGTGTATATCCCGCAGTTGATTATTTAAATATACCATATTCTCTTTGTTGAATGAAGTTTGCATCATTTCAAACATCCTTTTAAGAGACTCCACAACATTTTTCTGATTTTCGGATTGAATTTCCGCAAGATATAACTCTGCCAATGACACGCTCATGGACACCAATCTCCCCCATGGCTCAAAAGTGTCTTCTCTTCGTAGTTCTTCAGGAGTGAATCGGTAAGAATATGAATTTAGTATATCCCCATAACGCTTGTCGATGTTAACATTGAAACTGATAATATTTCGATCATAAATTGGGGTGTCAAAAAAGGTAAAGAAAAATTGATAGGAAAAAACACTGATTGCCGAATTTATATCACTATTAGTAATAAGATCGGCACATAACGAATTCAGAATCCCTAATGATAAATTTTTAGAGAATTCTTTTAGGTTTTTTACACTATTGGCAGAACGATTAGTAAATTTTAAAGAATCCGTTGTGGCTTTTTCAAATTCTTCTTGAAGACTATGTTGGTGTTTTCCTAGTTCTTCAAGGTGTACTGTGTCACTTCCTTGGTATATTGATATAAAATCATAGAATATTTGAGCTGTATGTTTTTTAATTACATCAGTCGAGTCCAAATAACCGTTCAAAACTTTATATGTCTCTATTAGTGACGTAAAATACACACAACTATCTCTTAAAATGATAGGAAATGGATAATCATTAATTTGGTGGAATGCTTTACTTTCCGATTCTTTAAACTTATTAGTATAAAATCCGACAAAAGCATTTACATATCCAGGAATTTTTCCCCAACAATCGAATTTCGCATTTACAGGGTTTTCCCCTGTAATACCATCTATAATGCAATATTTATTATCTCTCTCGACTACCAAACTTGTGATTCTTGGTTGAAAAGATTTTTCTGAGATCCTTGGTTGAAAAGATATTCCGATTGATTTTATTTTATTACTCGATATAAAGGGATTATAAGGGAAATAGGTTAATGTCGCTAGAATATAAAATGCCATCACACCCATAGGAGCTAACACTTTAAGAACTTTCTTCCTTCCTAAAGTTTCCAATATGGCTATAACCACAAGAGAAATGAGGCAACTTAGAAGAGTTGTCGGGATGTTTCCAAAAACATAATATAATACGAAGACAAGCATCGGAAGCCCCCAAATCACCTTACCTTTCACGGTGCTTTTCATCAACTTATTACAACAGTATATTGAACATACTATCGATACTAATAGAAGAATAACCGAGTCTTTAAAAATATGATATAAATTTACTTGTAAGGTTAAAAACGAGAAGAACAATAATATTGTGCTAGTAGCCAGGAATCGCCACCCCCACCATTTTCTGATAATTCCACACAAGGAACAGAAAATGAATCCAAACACAGCAAATACATACCAGTTTAACAATATGGGTGTTTTTTCGTTAAAAACTACAAATTCTTCTCCTTTCCCGAAGAAGAAGAAGAAAAAGAAGAGACATACTATGGAAAGAAGTATGTATAGTATTCCGGCACCAGGAAAGAGCAATTTATCCATCAAATTATTTTGTTTCACCATCTTTCCTATTATTAAGGTTCGACACAATCAGTATTATAAATAAAGCAAACCATCCAATAATTGGAGTTGCAACAGAATTATAGTGAATTACTTGTCCCACAAGCCATGAACTCCCCATTATTGCTGAGATGATCACACCTCCTATTACTCCCAAAAGTTTTTTTATGCTTATAGCTGAATAAAAATATTCACATATCTTCTTTGGTAGTGCAAATCCAATCAGATATATTAATATAACATTAGACCAAATCTGCGATCCTATTACATAGTGCATTGTTTCAAATGAAATTTTATCCACCGAAAATTCTTTTGATATCTCAAGTATGTAATCTATCGGTGAAATTGAAGACATATATGCCCAGGTTGCATGAAGAATTGTCAATAACGTATACCAGATGGCATATGTTACAATAATGTAATATAAAGACAATGAGACTGTAACGTAGCGAGTTATTTGAGCCTCAATTCTCTGACTACGGAACGAATGTATTATAGCAGCTAATTGATCATGGACCAATTCCACCCTATCACCGTTAATATTTAATAACCGTGCATTTGAACTTTGTGTCAGGAATTCTGTGTCAGGAGCATTTTTCTTCAAATCGGATAAATATATCGATTTTCGTCGGCCTTGTTCATCCACAAGATTTTCCTCTAGAAATTTTCTTTGTTTACGTGGAATTTGATCTATTAAAGAGAGGTAATATACTTGTATGATATTTACGTAATTATCCAAATCAGACACTCTAATTACTTTATTTTGCTCTTCGCTATCCTTAAATAATACATAACATAATAGAGAAAGCATTAAAGTGTTGATAGTCCTATTGGAGCCTTCGCAAATCTGTATAATTTTATCCGCAATCAGATTTTCTTGTCCCTTATCAAAGATATTAGTTTCTTTACAAGGTAAAAGTATTACCTCTTTAGCACCCTTATCAGATAAGCCATGCAACCGATAACGGCACCGTTTTAATGCGGGTAAAAAACAATTATCTATACTATCTTCTAATTTGTATAAATCATCTTCACGAATGGATAAAACAAAGCGATAGTTTGTCTCATACTGGTATATATCACCATTAATCTCACAATTGTCTAAGGTATGATCTCTGTCATTGATGTAATCAAGTTGTCGCAACAGAGTTTCAGCTTCTGAACGAGATGAATTCAATAGTTCTTCAAACTGATCAAATACCAAAACGAGTGTTAACGATTTACCGTCCTTATCAAAGAACCGATGGCGTGCAAAATAATTCCAAAGGTAATCAGATGACTGATCATCGCATTGCTTATCAATGACATCTATTTCTTTGACGCAATAAATCAATTTTTCAATTTTTTCTACAATTATAGACTGTAAGGAAGGTAATGTAGATATTCTTTCTTGATTACCGAGTCTTAAACTAATAGGCATATAGTGCCGAGCTCTAAGTTCTGGGAATACACCTGCATTTAGAAGGGATGTTTTTCCGACTCCACTTCGTCCGTAGAGGGTGACTATAATATTGTTTGAAATTAATTTTGCCATATCATAGCTTTCATCATCCCTGCCGTAGAATGTTAGGGAACTATGAGCAAATTCTGGATCTTCATAGGATGCTAACCCTGCCCATGGATTTACTTTTTTAGAAGTTTTATCCACAACTGTTTGTGAAAACCGATTTAATAAGTTCTTCATACTTAAATATGTTCTGCTAAGGATGAAATAAGTTTTGAGAAACCATCTATCTCCATGAGATTTACTCCAGATAGTTGACATCCAATAACTTCCTCATACTTACTATGGTATTCAGATCTGAGGTCATAACCATTAACCGCAACTGGTATTATGTGTTTATCTCCGAATTGTTGAGCCATTCGCCATTCTTTATTATAATAATGGTCAGTCTCACCATTTTTCAGATCTTCAGATACCTGCGGCGACAAAAGTGTTATAATTATTTTTGAAGAAGTAATTGCATCAGCAATCTCTTTCTCATAATCATCGCCTCCGTAAAGCCGTGCATTATCCAGCCAAACACTTATATTCTTTTCTTTCAATTGGAAAAACAACTGACAAGCAGTCAAAGCGTCTTTGCTACAGTATGAAATAAAAACACCACCCATATTTCTAGCATCAATTATCTGCTGCCGAAATATCGAATCGTTTGAATCCTGTGTTAGAATATTAGAAATATTTTGGATAAAAGACTTTGCCTCTCCTAATATACAAATATCTGTTCTGTCCAAGAATTGAAGTAGTTTAACCTCTCCTTCATCTGCTTCATCTAAAGTAAATGCAACTTCTCCACGACCATCATAGTCGTTCTCCTCACTACTCTTATTAACGCCGGTCAAAACATACCAAAAGAACCGGAAATACCAATTGTCATACTTACATCCTAATGCTAACAACCTCTTGCTGCGAATGTATTCGAGCATCACATTGTTAGATTCCACATCCATTCGCATCCATTTTTCAATCAACAAAATTGCATCAGCATCAGTTTTTACATATCTCATTTTTAGATCGTATGGAACCATTTTGCCAAAAACATAGATGAGAGTCGGTTGATTATATTTTTGGTCTCGCCTACAATTTTTCAGAGCTTTCTGAAAGTCATCAACGGTATCTTTATCATATATATTTACTACGCGCAATTCTTCTCCCCATATTTCTCTCATTACCGTTTCAAGAAACCCATCTGTGGTGGTTGTCAATACTGTAGTAAATAGCTTTGTACCAAGCAAATACTTTAGATCTGGAGATACCAAGGATGAAGAAAAAGAAATTTCACCATCCTCAATTAATCTTCGTAGTGGGTTTTTCTTTTCCGTAATGTCTATAGCAATCTCATTATAATTTTCGTACTCTACATTCGATGTCTCGTTGATTTTTCTTAGAAAGAATTTTTGTACATCCTGAGATGGCTCAATAACTGAATCAAGTATTATTTCATTCCCAATAATCAATGCATATTTGTCATTGAGAACATCTTTAAGGAATTTCCTAGTGTTAAACTTGCGGCTCATCGCGAGTAAAGATTGTATTAGTCTTCAAAGGTTTTGCCAGTTATGTGCTTTCCGGTGATTTCTTCGAGGAAGTCATGGCGCATAACCATTAAGAGGTCTTTTGAATATTCAAGCAAAAAGCCTTTATAATATGTAACATCCTTGTGGTTGGAATTAGTGATTCGTTCCCACAGAGTAATGCGCTTGGCGTCTTTGTATGCGTCATCAAGTGCCTGTCGATCATTTTCCGTCATTAACCAACGTAATTTCTGTTCCTCTAAAATCAATGGTTGATCGGAATATTCTTTCCAGAGTTCGACCAAAAAATCTCGGAATTCAGCTTCTATTTTGTGAGGTAGGTCTTTGGAGTAATCCCCAATCGTTTCAGGACGAACTCTGGCAGCCTCGTTTGCGAGGTTGCCAAAATATTTATAAAGCAATTCCTGCTCCTTTTCTTTGCAGATAATTTCTATTTGCGAATTCATACTTTGATTAACCGAGTGGTATACGGCAATTTGCATGCGCAAAAATACCGAAATCTTTTGAGATTTCAAAGACAAACTTCAAAATTATCTTCCAAGCATAGTGAATAGAGTTGGCCAATTAGTGTCCACTAATGAACCCATACAAACAAAATATTCCCCGGTCTCTTTTCAGCATAAACCGGGGAATATTTTATGTGCTAATCAGCAAAGATCACGCATCAGCGTTCTGATCGGCAGCCTCAAGCACCTCAGTCTTAGCCTTGATGTTAGGCTCCTGAAGACCATAGTGATGCTTGGCATTAAGCACCAGCAACCACACGCCGAAGAGCAGCGCGAGCACGCCTAAGCCTGCAAAGAGGAGCATCGGATTGGTATAATTATAATCCATAGGATCCTCAACACCCGGATTGCTCCACATCAGCACCTTGCCGATAAGAATTGGGAAGAGAGCCAGACCGATATTCTGTACCCAGAAAATAAGCGAGTAAGCAGAGCCGAGATAGCGCGCCTCCATAATCTTGGGCACCGAAGGCCAGAGCGCCGCAGGCACGAGCGAGAACGAGATACCCAGCACAATGATAGCCGTGAAAGCGATCCATGTTTCAGGATATACAGGGAGAATCACCGCAAACGTAAGGTGGCAGAGAATCATCAGGATAGCTCCGCCAAGTAGCATCGAAGCCCCCTTGCCGAAACGGTCGAGGCAGTATCCGAGCACCGGAGTCAGAGCAGCTGCACCGATCGGGAACCAGCGGAAGATATCTGCCGCTGCCTGCTCGCTCATGCCGAGATTGCACTGAAGCATATTGGTAGCATAGCGCTGGAAGGGGAAGATTGCGGAATAATAGAGCACGCAGAGCATGGCGATAACCCAGAAAAGCTTGCTCGACAGAATATTGCTCACATCCGACAGCTTGAATTCTTCCTCCGAAGTATCACCCCCTGCATTCTCATGAGCCGCATCCAGCTCATGGTCGAGGCGTGTATCCATGAAAGTGAACACGATATACGATATCAGACCAATCAGAAGAAGGCACGTACAGAAAGCGACAGGAGTCACCACCGTTGCCGGGCCCATCCAGGTGGCAAGGCGGGGCGAAAGCGAGAAGATAGCAAACACACCCACGCGCGCAAGAGCCATTTCAAGACCCATGGCAAGAGCCATTTCGTGCCCTTCGAACCATTTTGCAAGAGTCTTCGACACCGTGATACCGGCCATTTCGCAGCCGCAGCCGAAGATCATGAAGCCCAGAGCCGCAAGCTTGGCACTTCCGGGCATCTCTGTCCACCACGACGACAACCACTGGTCAAGGCCCGAGCCTGCAAACCAGCCGCTTATCGCGTAAAGTTTGATACATGCGCCCACGAGCATCACCGATGCCGAAAGCACACCCGTAAAGCGGATGCCCATCTTATCCAGAATGATACCAGCAAGAATCAGGAAGCCGAACACATTGAGGATATACTCCGCTCCCGCATAGTAGCCGAACGCTGCGGGCGACCACCCGAGCTGCGTCTCAACAAGCGACTGAAGGGGCGACATGACGTCTACGAACATATACGCGAAGAACATCATGAGCGCCACAAGCACAAGCGCGGTCCAACGGGCCCACGCCTTGTCGCGCAAAGTTGCCTTAATTTTTTCTTTCATTGCAATAATATGTGTATGAATGGTTTATTTAGAAGTTCCTTGGAAGAGACGAGGCAGGAAATCGGCAAGATATATTCTCCAGTTTTTCCAGATGTGACCATCTTCACTCTCGATGTACACATACTCATACCCCTTGTCATCGAGCAGCTTGCGCCACTCACGGTTAGGCTCATAGAGAAAATCATCGCGTCCTATCGCTATATAATAGAGCGCAGGCGCGTCGGCAAACTGTCGTGCGAGCTTACCCTCCGTATCCTCATAAATCTCCGAACCAGTCTCTCCGTGAGGAGTGATAGCCGACGAGAAAAGCCCTACATAGTCAAAAAGTTCAGGATACTGCTTCGACGTATGCAGCGAGTGGAAACCGCCCATCGAAAGGCCTGCGATAGCTCTCGATTCTTTCTCCGCCTTAGTACGGTAAGTTGAGTCGACAAACGACACTATCTCGGGGAAGGTCGTCTCAAAAAGCCCGTCCATAGTATGATCCAGACGTGTAGTCGGCTGAACGAGACCCCAAGGACTCTCGCCGGGAGCACCCTGCATCGCCACATTGCCGTTCGGCATCACCACAATCATCGGCTCCACCTTCCCTGCCGCAATAAGATTATCGAGAATCTGAGTGGCGCGCCCGAGCTCACTCCAGGCGTTCTCATCACCGCCCATACCGTGGAGCAGATAGAGAACTGGATAGCGCTGGTCGCCCTGCTCATAGCCTGCCGGAGTATACACCGTCATCCGGCGCTGTCCACCCTCAAGCGAAGAAGGATACCACACCTTCGACACCGTACCGTGAGCCACATTATTCACTCCGTAAAGCCCCTCAGGACCGCCTCCTACCATAAAAATATCGGTAAGGGTATTGGTATCGCGGATCTTGAAAACATTGTTCGGATCCGGCTTGCTCTCACCGTCCACCACAAACCAGTACTGGTAGAGTTCAGGAGCAAGCACATCCGAAGTAAAAGTCCACACGCCCACACTGTCGCGACTCATGGGAGCTATACCCCTCACCATAGCTTTGCCATTGGGAGTATCCACCTCACGCTTCGGTAGGAAATCGCCCGTCACCTCAACAACCTGTGCGTCAGGAGCCTTAAGCCGGAAAGTCACCGTTCCCTCTCCCGATACATCGGGCGACACAAATTCATTCACGCCCCACAAAGCCTGCTGAGCAAACGCGCTCAGAGAGAGTGACGCAGCTAAAAGAGTTGCTACTGTTCTTGTCATAATAATGTTGGCCAACAAAATCATTAAAAAAAGCCACTCAATCAACTTTGATTGGCGGCTTTGCTGTCGTCGGGGTGACAGGATTCGAACCTGCGACCACCTGGTCCCAAACCAGGTGCG